>NZ_QULA01000029.1:0-42941 GCF_003481595.1 Blautia sp. OM07-19 | reverse complement strand
ATTCTAAAAATTTTAGTTTTCCAATAATTACAGGGATTCTTTGCGCATTTACAGGTTTTTATATAATTTATTTGAAGTAGCACAATAGGTTAAATTATCAATAACTCTTTGGTAATCCCCCAATTCTTGTAATCTTCCATGATGAGTTGAGGCATTTCTAGGTTCTTTCTTAGTAACAAATACCGAAAGCTCAATATCATAAAACCTACTATCATCTTTTACTTTATCACACAAACCAATCAGGCTTATGATATTATTTGTATCCGTAGCAATAGCTTCTCGTAAAAAATGCTCTACAGCCTCATAAAGTTTATCGGAACACTCTGCACAAAATTGGTAAATCGTAGCATCTGTTTCTATTGTCCAATTTTCCAAAAGCTTTCTTGCCATTTTATATTTTTTAACAGCAGGTAAAAATTCAGCTGTTATAAATCTATTAATTCTTATATTTTTATCATCATTAGAATAACTATCCATAAATCCTCCTCATATAATCGAGTATTTTTTATTGAAAATTCAAGGTTTTTCAACCTCTCATATCTCCTATGCTTTTCAGTTCATATTCAACAAAAAATCTCATAGATATACTGATAAATTTCAACAACTCCATTATACCATACATGAACCACTATCTATGATTCTGTATAACGAAAATACCCTTTCGTTCTTTTAACATACCAACTTTGTTATATCTCATTCTTCAATCATACGTTTCCATCTAAAGACGAATTGGATGGTTTCTATTACTACTGGTAGCAACGCTCCAAACAGCAGATTTTTTAACAGTGAGCCCGTTATGCATCGGATGATTGCTCTCCAGGATCATGCGACCATCCAGCTCATACTGGCAGCTATCCATCCGCTTCCCTTCTAATCAATCCAAATCGCAAAAAAACAGGATACAAATAGCCAGCCCCAGGCACTTTCAGCTTTTTAAGACTACTCACTTTTCCATTCAATTCCAATATTTCTTCCAAGGCAAGGTTCACACTGGCCTTGCTTATTAATTCCTCACTCTGTGCAATCAGCATCTCATCTCCACTTACACTGTAACAGAATCTTTCCCCATCTGCCGTTTCGAAAAAATATCCGCTAAATACCTTTATCGTATTCCATAATGTTTCTTCCAGTATCTCTATCGATTCTCCCATGCAAGACTTCAGCTTCTGGACTGCCAGTTTTCTTTTACGGTATGTTCTGCATCGCCAAGCATATAGACTCAGTTCCTCTGCATTATATATGACCTTCGTATATGGTAAATAAGAATGTACCGAAGATCTGCTCAGACCGGTCTCCTTCATGATATCCGAAATGCTCCAGTTGTCTTCCCACAGCGAATTGATCTGATCACTGATCTCGGTATGGTAGACTCCTGCCGTAATCAATATTTTGCGTGTCTTCATCAGGGTAATTCCGAACTGCTCTGAAATCTTCCTTAATGAATTGTTATCTGTCCCAGTTCCGTAGGCATCGACAATGCAGTTCGTTAACTGCTCCATTGCTTTCTCCGGATCGTATTCCGGATTCTTCTTTGCTCTTCCCATTTCGTGTTAATCCAATCATAGTTTATTCAGAACTGGCGCTATTTTCAATTGAGCGCCAGTTCTTGGAAAATCCTGCTTAGTTCTTAGCTTCGCTGAATACCAGCTCTGGTAAAAATCCTGCTTAATTTTTAATTTCCCTTGAAAATCAGGAATTCTCGTCGGTATCCCTGCACAAATACTGCATTATTCTTCGTCAAAGTCCTCTTCATCCCAATCCGGGTACTGTTGAATAGTTCCTTTTGACTTAATTACGCGAGGCTCAAAATCCTCCTGAACTTCACTGATCTTTGATACCGTAATTGTAAACATCCAGTCATCTCCAAAATCATAATGAAGTGCAAATTTCTGCCCTTTGCAAAGTCCGACTTCGTCAAGAGTTATATCTGCGGAGGGTTCATCTCCTTCCGGATCTGACTGATATGCATGTTCACTATACATTCGGTTATCCATGCAAAACTCATACAGATGCTCATCTATGAAATCAAAAGACTCCAGGATAACCTGACATAACTGATTTAATGTGCTGCTGCCACAGATTTCAATATTTCTATAAACCTCACGTCCTCTGCCAGCCGGATATATCTTCATCGAATATTGATTGCTCATCATCCACCTCACTTCCAGCCAAAAAGGCTCATTACTTTCTCAAAAGAAATTTGATTCATTAAAATCTCATTCCCACACAAGCCTGCAGTCCGCTACTCCAACCAGGCTGTCCATGAACACCTCGTTCAGGCGTTCTTCTACCTGCTGTCTGGTGACGCCTTTTTTCAGAATGACCTGAAGGAAGCCACCGCCGCCGGCACCGCAGACGAGTTTTCCGACGATCAGTTCTTCGATACTGCTGAAAATCTGCTCGATCAGTGTATTGCTGCTTCCGGCATCGACTTTTTTGCTCAGTTCCCAGTGGTAATCCAAAAGGCTGGCGAAGCCGTCTACATTGCCACGTTCCAGTTCAAAACGCATCAGCGCTGCTGTCTTCTGGATCTCTTCCAGGGCAAAAAGGCTCTCCGGCTCGTTTCCGACATAGCGTCCGACAACATCACGGAGCAGGTTACGGGCAAGTCTTCTCTGACCTGTATAGATTAGAACAAATCTGTCACTTAACTCCTGCTTTGCAGCTTCCGGAATCTCCACGTGAGTTACTTTGAGCTTCTGGTCAATTCCCGGCATGGAAGTGATATATTTCAGTCCCGGAGTGATCCCTCCGACCTGATCCTGCCAGCCACCGCCGGTGGACATGATCTGTTCCATTGCAAGTACATGTGCATAAAGATCTTCTTCTGTGTAAGCGATTCCCATAAACTCAAATACTGCCTTTACACAGGCTGCGGAAAGAATCGATGAAGTACCAAGACCCGAGCCTTTTGGAACATTCGTTACTTCGGAATGCATTTCAAATCCACCGCCAAGTCGATCCAGAATCTCTTCCAGACTGCTTCCTTCTTTCGGAATGATCCCGCAGGCGAGAAGACACGCTTTCTGCAGCGCAAACGGATCAAACGGATCACCTGTTGCCTGAAGTGGTTCGATGGTATCAAATTCTCCATGGACATCCATATCACGGCTGTCAAAAACAATCTTCTTTTCTGAAATTTTTTCCAGTGTGACTTCTACCGGCTTCTGCCCATTCAGAAGAATCGCTACATTTAATACAGTTCCACCATTCTCATTACAATACGGAGGTGTGTCACTCCAGCCGCCTCCCCAGTTGACACGAAGCGGAAGTTTTACTGTGTGCTTCTCTGTAACAATTCTGGCATTCTCGTTGTAAGACAGGTTTTTGATCGTAGAAGCCAGGACTTCTGACTGAATCGTGCGGAAACACTCCTGAACTTCATCTTCATCGTCCAGGATCACTCCGAGATAATAATGAAGACGCATCTTTTCACTGAAATCAGCCTTTTTGATTCTCCGCTCCAGCCATTCCTTCTGGATCTTTGTCAGAGATTTCATCTTTCTCAGCTTTGCCGCCGGTATTTTGTTTCTGATCGCTTTTGCAATCTCATCCATTGTCACCAGATCTGCCATTCTCCTGTTCCATGCAATGATCGCATCCGGATCTGCATCATTAAATCCGGAACAGAGAGATTTCTTTGGTGCAGCTTTCCATGCAGAAAGGTCTGCCTGCTCTTCTCCATGCACAACCGCATACAGATTTAATGCCGCACTTACCGCCTCTTCAATCGTGTCTGCCTCCGGATACAGGGCAGCAGACCATAATGTATGAGAATCATCCAGCCACAGCTTCACGTCCAGGTCTTTTTCAATCTGCTCCAGATCCATGTCAAACAGCCTGTTTTCCTTCGGATTGTCGTTTACGCCAAAGATACGGACAATAAACTTTCCATCACGCTGTTTCAGACCATGCATGACAACATTGTCCGGTATCACTTCATCGTGAATATCAATATAAGATAATACACAGTGCTCTCCTACTTTTGCCTCTCCATGCACATAAGAAACTTCCAGATAACAGTCTTTGCTGATATCCGCTCTGCTGCTCAGAACACTGTTATATCCCGCAGTGTCACTGTCTTTAATACTACTTCCGATCAGACGACTCCAGCCAAGCTCACGGTACTCGTCCACACCGCCGCTCATCAGTTCCAGAATCTCTCGGGTCGTACCAAAATGGATAAATTTCGCCGGTGCCAGACGAAGCAGCTTCATTCTGTATGGACGCAATACCTTCCATACACGCTCCCTTGCCTCCGTTAACTTCTGACAAAATTCTCCCTCCGGTTTCTCCTGATAAAAAGCTTCCAGAGTAGAATCTTCTGCCAGCGGATACAGAAAGTCCGCATACAGAGAAAGCCTTGTCTTCTCATTTACATGTCTGTCATAGTCTTCCTCCGTTGCGATCAGAGAATATAATGACTTCATCATCTCTGTGCTGAAAATAAGCGCACCTGTATCAATATCCACACAGTCAGACTCATTCACAGCCCCGACTTCTCGCAGTACTTCTACTGATTTTTTCTGCAGACAGCACTTTACATTTCCATTCTCACCATTCAAATAAACTCCGTGGTTTTTGCCGGTCTCCACATGCTCCTTGAAAGAAATCGCAGCAGCTCCGACATTATTATAATCAATCTGAAGCGGATTAAATAGAAGTAAAACATCTCCAGATAATAACACCATACCCTCACGGATACGTGACGGTACAGAACTCATGCAGATCATAAATTCATCAAACAATGTAGAATTACGTCCGTTCGGCAGGGCATGCGGCACCGGTGAAAAAAGCTTACCCAGTGCAGAATACTGCGGCACTCGCTTGCTGTCCCCACCAGAATGGATGACCAGTACACAAAGATTATCAAACGTCTCTTCCTGCTCATGCAGATATTTCAATACCTCCAGCGTTGCTCCGCCAGATCCCACACGCTTTCCATCACGATCCGGAATCGCAACAAAGGTTGTCTCCTTTGGCAGAAAATCCTTACGCTCCTCGATCTGCTTCCGAAATCCCTCTGCCTGCTGCTCATTAGATGCAGTCAGAATCACATAGTCCCATTTCGGAAAGTTTCTGAGCCTCAGAGAACGATTATAATCGTCCCAGCAATCCTGATATGCCTGAGATAAAAAAAGTGAATATAAATTTCTCATGTGTATTCTCTCTCCTTCGCTTAATTAATCTTTATCAAAGTTATTTTTTAACAAGCTGTCCTAACAAAGTCTCTATTCTGTGTTTAGACATATTGTCACATTTCTCTTTTAGAGCATCACAATACTGTAAAAATTTTTCTCCGTCTGAACGGTACAATATATCCATTATATTGCGACAGGTGAAATATTGCTCCTCATCTACTTCACTTATCGGGAAAGAATTCTCATTATACAGCTTTTTGCTTTCTGATACAATAACATCATGATAAGAAGAATCCCCATAATAATTCCGAAGTTTTCTCGAATACTCATACGCCTTTTTTCCATGCGTTGTATTCTGCAAATATTCCACATATGTCTCAATCAGAAATTTTTTCATACTTTCAATTTCTTCTTGATATATCTTTTTCGTTTTATCTGAGGACATATGAGATAACTCATACAAGTAACTTACGTCTGCTTTCTTTCCGTCCCGGACTGCTTCTTTCAGCATTTTATTTAAGATATTTCTGTATTCCAGTAAAACACTTTCGTTATTTTCTTCCAGAATATCACTCCAGATAATGTAGGAATCTGCAAATTGATTTAATTCTGTAATAGTACTACTCTCTGTCATATCTTTTCTCAAATCAGGTAGTAATCTCTTTATTTCCTCATCTGACTTATAGTAATTGGCTTTATCTCCCGATTTCAGAAACATCTCATATTCTACATTTAACTGCTCTTTATTGATTACTCCATCTTCATAATAACTCAATACTATTTTCGCCAGGTTATTCCTACATTTTATTCCAAAAAGATATCTTTCCAGTCTATGTTCAAGCATATTCCCAATATCGCTCACTGTTTTTCGCATGGAATCTGTAGCATTCGAATCTGCCTCTTTGTAATACAACTTATCCGTACTCTCCACAACAACAGCAAAACATATTAACCGTACTTCATCCAAAAACGGCTCATCGTCTTTACAGTATAATCTTACATCCTCAAAAAATCTCTGAGCCTTTTCGAGCGTTCTCAGATTTTTAACTTTATGAATACTCAAAAATTTTTCAATAAAGCCGGCATGAATATTCAATTTACTCCAGGCAACCATTTCCGACCGCTCTGTGATATGATATATCCGTTCAATTACTTTTTCGTTATATTTATCGAATATTGCCTTTTTATCCTGCAGTTCTTTCGTATTTGCAACCAAAATAACCTTTACATACGAACATTTTTTCAGTTCTTCTACAATTCCAAAAACTTCCTCCAGATTTATACCAGCACTTGTTCTTTCCAGATCATCTATAACAATAATATGAACCGAAGTAAACTCTCTCGCTAATAAGAAAAATACATCTCTTTCATTATAGATACTCTGCAATGCATCCTTCGCCTTTCCAAACTTGCTACAGAGCTTTGAGATTCCTGAAAAAATATTATTGGCAGTTTCAGCTATTTTCCCGGCGGTATTATTTTTTAAGATCAATAGAAATAAAACTTCATGATATATTTGTCTCGGATCTTTTAAACCAAACATTGATATTTTACAAACATTGGGGTTATCTTCCAGAGCTTCATTTATCGCATAAGATTTCCCAATTCCCCATACACCATCAAACAAGATCGCTTTATATGGCAATTCATTTATATTGCTGATTATATTCTTTATATTATCTGCTCTCATATTGTTTCTACCTTGTTTAGGCTTTAAAGTTTTATCTACTATTATATCTGAATATCATTCCGCAAACCATCACTCTATTATAAATCTTTGGTGCAGTTCTTCTATAATCTCTGTCACATCATTCGTAGATGATAAATTAATTAAAGAAATTCTTTTTCCGATACCATTAAACGATGTTCCCGTGTAAAACCCTTTTTTTCGATCAGCGATCCAAAATCTATCATGAAAATCTCTATTGTATTCAACTGTTACCGATACATTGAAATTACTAAAAATTTTATCATAGCTTAATTGCTTATAATTTTTTCGTTCGGTCACGATAATAACCGACTGTGCTTTAGAATTTTTAATTACTGATGTCAGTATATTACAATACTCATCGCTATCGTCCTTAAAGAAATACGGGTCTATAATAAGCAACTCTTTGCCCTCTGATGAAATCTTCTCAAAGTACATAGAAAATTTTACTATTTTTTGTTCATCGGTCATTTCTTTCCATAGAACATCTTCTATAATATAAGACAAATTATTTTGCTGCATATAATGCTTAATGCATGCGTTATTATCATCGTTTCCAAGCCTTTTGCAAAATTCTATCGATATGCCTAAATCTTGTAGTGACTTATTTTTCAATTCTTCGATGGGCAATTTTGCATATTCTGAAAAAACATATTTCAATACTCCATCACAATTTCCAACAATTTCATCATTTACACTAAATGATGAAATTGGGATATCCAAAGCCTCATGACAAGCAGGAGCATTTCCAATTCCGTTCAAGCCAAGTTCTCTATGCAATTTCTGAACTTGATTGATTATCTTCAGTTTGCCTTTTCTTTAAAGCTATAAAATTATCAGTATTAAATTGGAAATAAAGCATCTCAACCTCCTCATACAATCAAGTGCTTTTTATTGAAAATTTGTAAACGGTAGAACGGTTCTTTCCAGACTTTGTTGAAATAACAGTGTTAAAATAATATAACCTCTACTAGATTGTTAGATTAGCCAAGACCGAGGAACGTTTTCAAGGATAAGTTTACTTTAATATCAATAAACATTGGAAAGAACCGTTTAAGAATTTACCTACTACCTATACTCCATTTGGTTTTCTCTTCACACATACATCATACCTGCTAACATAGGAGAGTATAGGTTCTCCCTAGGTAACACACAGACATTGTAAAACATAGCTAGCACTCCGACTCCGCCGTGGCATATGTTTCCTAGCCCAAGCAAAAACAGACATATTGTCTTCCGTCCGAAATAAAACATTGACCTACGAATTATGTAGAGTTCGGATCTCAATCACTTTCAGCCCTATTTCCTAACTGTTTGCACTTAAAACACATCGTCACCTCTGTATCCCCAAAACTCGCTACCCCAATGATGCAGTTACATCTTACTGGATGAGATCTCCACTCATTAATCTGTGTTCCCTTCTAGGCGTCCCCTTCGTCCCACTTTTCATTTTCTCAGCAACCGCTATTAATGGTAATATTGCTAATGCCGCATATATTCCTTTAGATTGAGCAATTCCAGTATTAATGAAAATAAAAATATACGCAATGAATTGGTAGACTGATGTCTTATTTTTCCACATAATGTTAAATATAGGAAAAAGAATTAACAACATCGGTATCACACCCATTGCAGCAAAATAAATTAATAATCTTGCACCGGCAGCATTCCCACCATACAATACATCAAGTAAATTATAAAAATTAGTAAAACCACATCCTAGAGGCTTCGAAGTAATAACCTTAATCATTTGATAGTATACCGCCATCCTTGCATTTCCTGAACTAGTCCACATACTTTGACCTGTTATCTGCGAGCCATCCAATGTTAGGGAATTTAACTTATCAAACAAATAAACACTGATAAAACTATCAGTTCCCTGGACACAATAATCAATAAGAATTATAAAGATACCCACAATAAGTATTCTTCTCGCAATACGATTTTCTGGAAATACAGTTTTTCGCTGCATTGCTCCCAAAAGTATTAAAGCAACTAGTGAAATATAACCTGTTGTTGATGTTGTCGTTATCATCGTAATACATAAAATAGTCAAATATTTTACTTTTTTCTTTTTACTAATATCAAGTGATTTACCATTAAAAAGCAATACAAATATTGCAGCACTTAATACAATCTGATAAACACCCGGTTCTGTAAATATTCCATTATTTCTAAATGGTTCGAAGGCTCTATATACATAAAACAGAACTCCTTTAAATATGAAATCACTTCCAGCCCAAGCCACTTTGTAACTTGTAAAAATGGGCAAATCATATATTTCTGGTACAAAATTTGCAATAGCATACGCAATTAAACTTATCATTGAAAAAAAAGTTACAATTCTAACAAAACGTGTTGCACATTTATTTGAATCGATTTTAAATATGGTATAGGCTACTAGCAGATGTTCGAGCACTTTCATTAATTCATCTATAAATTGAGCATCATGATGATAAAATCTCAGTGCAACCATGATTAATGCGACAAGAGAAAAATAGACAATTTCCTTTTTTTTCATCTTGGCTTTCCATATCATCAAAAATATAATACAAACAAAGAAAATAATATTTCTTATTATAGTGCTATTATTACGATACAATCCCGCATCCTGGCATAATAATAACAAATATAGTAAAAGATATTGACATCCCTCTCTTATTGTTGATATTTTAATGTTCATTTTTACAACCTCTTACTTTCATTATCATACCAGAAACTTTTTCACTCCATTGACGATAATCAAACTGTTTTTCGGCTGTTCTTCTAGCTGATTCTGACAATAGTTTATATTTGCTCCATTCTACTGATAAAGCACTATAAATAGCCTGCTTGCATGAAGATACCGTACATCCATCAAATACAATACTATTCACCTGATTTTTCAAATAATATTTAGGAGCATCTCCTACATTCGACATTATCGGAACAATTCCGTAACACATACATTCAGGAATTTTACTCGGGAAATTGGATTGTGTCATCTGATTATCTTCTCTAGCTAAAAAAAGATAATGCATATTTTGGTATAGTTTTACAAGTTCTTCATACTTCATCCAAGAATGTATTACGAATGACTTCGAAATTTTATTGAATATTTCATCGCCTATTATTTCCACTATTTGCTCTCTTGTAACCCCCGTTATGTGAAATTCAAAAGCCTCTAAATCATCTGATAATATTTCAGATATTGCTATTAGCATTTCTTTTAATGCATCTTTCATTTTTCCGTTTGCCGGAAGAACAATCTTATATCTTTCTTTTTTCTTAGGAATATAAGAATATTCTTCAGAATCGCACATAATTGGCAATTTAAATGTTACACATCCCTTCTCTTTAAAATGTTCCTCAATTTTATCACTAATTGGAAAAATCAAATCACACTTAGGACGCAAAACTTCATTGAGATATGTATACTTTTCAAAATCCATCTCATACTTGTCTTTAGGGAACCACTCTGTAGGGCAACAGGCAACTAAAAAATTCTTTTTTTTTCTCAATTTTAATATTGTTTCATAGATACGATAATCATATGAATAATCTATCACTAGATCCTCTTTACCAATATTCAAATATCTAATTATTCTGTCCAACATCATTTTATAAAAACACTTATTTAAGACTCTTTTTATAAAGTCATTTCCTTGCGGGATTACATCTATAACTATGATATCGTTATCATCCCTTTTATTACCGCATAATACGCTCTCATTCCTAACCCCAGCAACAGTAACATCGCATCCACCAAGCTTCAGCATAGACGCAAAATATTGGATGTAATTTGACGCAGCACCACTTCGTGGGTATCTGTTTGATGTAATTATTAAGGCTTTCATCTCGCTTATACCTCCAGAAACTACTTATTTACTTGAATCCATAGTGAGCATCGCTTACTAGAATTTTTCTTTATTTTCAGATAAAGATTATAGGCTTTTTTATAATATCCATGTTTAGAGGCAAAATTTTGAATACTATTTAAACTTCCTATCTCGGCATAATAAGCATTTCTATCTCCTGATAATTGTCCCTCATGTATTCTAAAGCCAGCCAAAACACTATTTACTGTATACAAATCTGTACAATGTGCAAATTTCACCCATAAATGAAAATCTCCCGCCAAGCGACAGTTCTTATCTATGCCACCAACTTTTTCATATAAATCTTTCGTCCAAAAACAGGATTCCTGTTGAATTGCCCATAACTTTCTCCCTTCCATCCATCCATGCTTGATAAACCATGAATCAAATATCGGATTAGACAAAATAGGCATATAATTTATGCCATCTTCATTAAAGTGACTCGGAAGTCCTGTTATCCATTGCACTCTAGAATTCTTCATTACTTTTCCAACAACTTGGAGAGTCCATGGCATAAACATATCATCCGAATTTAGCCAGCAAAAAATATCTCCTCTCGCCATTTTGAAACCCTTTCGGATTGCATCATACATACCTCTATCTTTTTCTGATATCCACCTTAGTGGATACTGATTTTCGTACTTTTTTAAAATATCTATCGTGCCATCAGATGAACCCCCATCAACAACTATATGTTCGTAATCTTTATATCGCTGTTTCATAATAGATTGAATACAGTCCTCTAAATACTGTTCAGAATTATATGTAGGTGTAACAATACTAATCATTTTTTTCTCCCAATTGAAACTTTTTTCTTACCGCATTAATGTAATATTTTATATTAAAGATTTCCCTAAAGGCTGACGTGTATACTTCAAAATACTTTCTAAGACTTGGAATACAAGCCGGTCCAATAAATTGAACTGTAAATTGTGCCATGAATGTTGCAATAGCCGCTCCAGTAATTCCATAAATTCTTATTAAAATATAATTTAATGCCAAATTCACAAAAGCTCCCATCCAAACTGTATATTTTAACAATCTGTTATATCCTTCTGTTACTATCCAGATACCATTAATTGTTCCCAACTGTGAAAGACTTGTTGACCAAATCAAAATTGCCAACACTGGAACTGCACTGCTATATGCAGTACCGTAAAGAACTCTGACAGGAATCCATCCCAAAAATGTAAAGCACAATCCGACAAATAAACCTAACATACTTATACCAAAAACAGATTTAACTAATCTGTTCTTATACTCACTATTAGAATTCTTCTCTTCATCTATTTTTTTTCCTTCAATAATTAACGGACGGGCAGAATTAATCAACGCTCTTGGCACAAATATCCATAAATTAGCCACTTTGCTCGCTGCACTATAATATCCCAATTGTTCTTCACCAAGCATTTTACCAATCATAACTTTGTCCATTTGCATATATATCATAATTGCTATACCTGAAATTATAAAATGATAGCTTTTTCGAATTAATTGTTTTGCAACATTTTTTTCAAAATGTAACTTTTCATGAGATATCGAAAAAAAACACGCAGCAACAATAAGCAAAACCACAATACCTTGAATACTTGCAGTCATAGCAAAAAATTCAACAGAGGCATTCTTCATTAAAATAACAACACGCCAAACACCAGAAACTGTAAGTCCAATAATATATGCTATGGAAACATACTTTGATTTTAATTCCACTTGAAACCAGTAATTAAAAACATAATAGAGATTACCAAATAACTGAAATGTTTGCAATATTGTAATAACCCACAAAAGTTTATTACCAGGCTCTAATGTTATGATTATTGCTGCCACTGCAAATACCCCAACAATAGATGCCAATAATCTCATAACCAATGCAGTTCCAAGCAAAGTACCTGTCTTATCTTTTTTCATAACAAGTTCATTCATAATAACTTCATCTAATCCTAAACCTGTTAAAGTAGCCATAAGGGATATAAGAGATTCTCCATAATTAAGGAGTCCATAATTATTAGGGCCTAAATATCTAGCTGAAATTGATCCTATAATCAGGGACAAGATCATAGAATATATCTGTTGAGCCATCTGCCAACTAGCATTTGAAACAAATCGTTTTTTTAAGTTTTTTTCTTCCATTTATCTTTTTTTCTCCTCTTATTAACTACTTTAGCAAAATCCCCTATTTTTTCATATATCAATTCATCGCATAACTTCAAACCCAGAATCAATTTTCTTATCTATCCTTCATCACCTTCAAAAAATTATTTTTTCTAATTCACTCACAAGCATTTCCGATATTTTACTTGGGGAAAATCTTTTTACAATATAAGACTTCGCTAAATCTGCTTTTTGTTTCATTTCTTCTACATTTTCCAAAGAGTACTTAATTGCTACAGCTAAATCTTCTTTGTCCCCAGGCTTCACTAAGATTCCTCTTTCATTGGCTCCAAGCAATTCTTTTGGTCCCGTTGGACAATCTGTTGAAATACACGGCAACCCAACGCCCATTGCTTCCATCAAGGCATTCGGCATTCCCTCATAATTTGATGACATAATAAACAAGTCATATTTACTCAAGGTAACTGCAATGTCATTTGTCCTTCCACAAAGTTGAACTGAATCATGTAATCCCATCATATTAATTTTTTGTTGTAATTGTCCTCTAAAATTCCCCTCACCATAAATATCCAGAGTTACATCTTTGTAAATTCTCTTTATTTCCGCAAAAGCATCTATCAGTAGTGAAAAATTTTTTTGCTCTTCAAGCCTTCCTACCGAAATCAATCGTTTTATATTATTTTCAACCATGCAATCTGTTTCAATGATGCTCTGATTTATAGGATTAGGTACAATAAAACACTTATTTTTTATAGATTCTGGAAAATAATCTTTTTGAGCTTCTGTTTGGAGAAAAACGCCTTCCACGCGTTTAGCAATCCAGTCTCGATGCTTCCGCTGCTTTTCACTATCTGTATCAAACATCGGATTATTACGCACCGTAACAACCATTGGTATATGTAATCCTCGTGAAGCAATATAAGTATGCTCAACTTGATATGGAAGAAATGGAATTAAGATGTCTGGCTTACCATCTTTTATTATTTTTCTAAATGCTAACAGTTTCTTTCCTAAATATATTAGTTTATTTTGATTCTTTTCATTTTTGGGTAACAAAATGATGTTTACTTTTTTTGATATCGGATATTCATTTGTTTCTCTTTCATACAGCACCAAATCCACACAATATCCCAAATCTGCTAATGAACTGCTCAAAACAGAAACAACTCTTTCTGCCCCACCCCAAGCTATTTTAGGAGCGACAAATGTAATTTTTTTTATTTTTTGCATGTCCTTTCTCCATTTAATTATCAAACATTGAATAATATCTACCTATTTCTTTTGAATTCCCATATTCATGTGATATTAAATATTTATGAATATTCTCTTTCAGTGCAACATTGTCTATAAGTCTTTCTATTCCACTTGCAATTCCATTCGGCGTCATTTCAACAAGAATTCCCTCTTTACCATCTTTTATTTGATCCTTGGCTGTCGGATAATCTGTTGTTACAATTGGCGTTCCTATTATTTTTGCTTCATCTAATACTACTGATTTTCCCTCCCACCTTGATGTTTGCACAATAATATCTGCACACTTCATATAAATATACGGATTATCTTTTAATCCGATAAATAACATACAATCCTCTACATTTTTCTTCAAAGCTAATTTCTTCAGATCTTCTTCCTTTTCACCATTTCCAATAATAATCCACTTGAAATTTCTATTATGCTTTTTAAGTAAAGATGCAGCTTCAATGGCCATATCAAACCCTTTCTGTTCTGTTAATCTCCCTACTGATAACAATTTTATACAAGACTCATGAACAAATTCTTCTGGTTCTTCTAATATAGCATACTGTCTTATTGCATCAGATGATACTAAATTCGGAATTGAGCATATTTTATTACAGCATTCAGGAAATACTTGGCAAAGTATATCAGCACAAGTATCTGATATCGTTACAATCACATCCATTTCAACAAAATATTTCTTTTCATAGATTTCAGGATATTCCATTCCTTTATAATCATTATGAACAAAAACTATTTTCTTTTTGGCCTCAACCTTATCTTGAATATAGAACATAGTTTCAGATGATATGAAAGAAACAGCCACATCATATTGAGATTGGAGTTTTGGAATAAAACGATTGTAAAAAGTCAACCATCTATAGTCTTTCATGTAATAAACTCTTCTGTCCCTAGCATAGGATAAAAGTGTAGCCATACATTTGTAACCATACGCCAGTATTCTATTAGCTGAAAAGCAATGGTGTGATTCGTAGAAATACTGTAATACTGTTGGTGTTTCAATTATATTCACATATTCAGGAACTAATTTCAAAAATGCACCCTCCTTTGAAAAAAGAAGTAAATCTATTTCATATCTATCTTTATCAATTATACTCAATAGATTTATAAGTGCACGTTCAGCACCTCCACTATTCAAAGAAAACATCACAAACAGTATTTTTTTCATCTCGTCACTCCATTTTTATTAATCAACTCACTATATATTTGTTCTAATTTTTTTATGTTTTTTTCTACATTAAAACCATTTTTCACAGTATTATATCCATTTATCCCCAGTTTCTTCTTTAATTGGGGATCGCACAACAAACACTTTAACTTGCTTTTTATTGCTTCTATATCTCCCGCCTCAATTCGAAAACCATTACAACCATTATCAATAATTCTTGAAATTCCACCAGCATTAGTGGAGATTGCAGCCAATCCATAACTCATTGCTTCCAATAATGCCATTGGCATTCCCTCGTGATAAGATGGAAGAATAAATATACTACATTTTTTTAAATATATTTCCTTTTCTTCATTTCTTACCCATCCAAGCAATTTAACGTGATTTTGTATACCATTTTCATCAATTAGTTTTTGACTTTTGACAATATCACCATCACCGCCCAAATAGAAATGTGCGTCCGGTATCACTTTCAGTATGTCAGGTATTGCTTTTAAGAGATCATACGAACCCTTTCTTTCTCCCAAGCGTCCTAAAAAAAGAACATTTGTATCTGTATAATCTTTTTTACAATACTTTGGAATAATTACGCCATTATATAAGATGACTATTTTTTCTAAATCACAAATATTTTCGCCAAAAAACTTAGCCCATTCTTCTGAGAGTACAATAATAATATCTGCCATTGCAAAAATTTTCTTAATTTGTTTCCGTTTTTTTGCATCACATTGTTTAAAATAAAAATCATCAAAATCAGCTGAATGCTGATGAATGATTATTTTTTTTCCTGCTTTCTTTGCTTTTTTTATAAAAATACTTTTTCTTGTAAAACTCGCCTGAGCCGCCATATGAACGTGAACAATATCACATTCTTTGATGTGTCTTGAAAATTCTATATATGAACTAAAGGCAATCGCTAATTTTTTTATTTTGCTTCCATCCTCCATAGATGAAATATAACGAAGTCCTATTTTTTTATCTAATCCTAATTCGTAATAAGAGTTTACTACTGTAGAAATTCCACCCATTACATTTCGCCCCGGACCTACCATTAGAACTTTTGGAGTGCTTATTTTTTCTTTCATGACAGTCCTCATTTTTTTTCTTTAATTTATATTCTGCTGTATAATACAAATATTTAAATCCACCCAATATGTATCTTCTCCATAATCTTTTTGGCTCCTTAGAAAGTCTAAATAACCATTCTAAGCTTGCTTTTTCCATCCATTCCGGTGCTTTATCCAATGTTCCAGCAAAGAAATTAAATCCTGCTCCAACCCCAAACATCACTGTATTATTTATTTTTTCTTGGTGCTGCCACATCCACATCTCTTGTTTCGGTGCCCCAATTCCAACCCAAAGAAAATCTGGCTTCAATGCATTAATTTCATCACAAATTTTCTTGTCTTCTTCCTCAGTCAACGCTCTAAACGGTGGAGAATACATTCCGACAATCTGAATTCCTGGATAATCTTTTTCCAAATTAGTTCTCAACTTCTTAAGAACTTCATTATCCTTTCCGCCATAGAAATAGTGGCTTTTTCCCTGCTTTACACTTTCTTTAAATACATCACCCATAATATCCGGAGCTGCACAACGCTCACAAGAAAATCCCTTTCGTCTTCCGATTTTCACAATTGGCATACCATCTATTGCGGCCATAGTAGATCTATTGTACATCTCCGCTATTTTCGGGTTCTCCTTCGCAGAAATAATTGCAGGAACACCCACGAGATCTACTGTAGCACTCACTGGTGTCGTAGGCATTGAAAACACTTCTTTTACAAATTCTTTTTTCGTTGTTGCACAAACTCCTACAATTCCGCACACATCAAAATCTCTTTTGCGCTGATATATCTTATCTGTCCTCATCATCAACCCTCATATTCTTCCAAAATAAACAGACTTAGACTCCAGTCATTAAAAGCTGAAGTCTAAGTGTATCTACTTATTAGCCCTTAATTTGTTTTTCAATCCAGTGATAGGATTCTCTCAAACCTTCTTCCAAGGAAACAGATGGCTCCCATCCAAGAATTTCTTTTGCTTTCGTATAATCAGCACAACGAGCCTTATCACCTTCCGGTTTTGTAGTATCAAACCTTGGCTCAATTCCTTTTCCGCTAATTTCAGCAACTTTATACGCAATCTCTTTTATGCTGGTACAATAAGAAGGTCCTATCTGAATCCAGCCATGTCCCCAACCTTTATCCAAAGCTAGAACAAGTGCATTCACGATATCATTAACGTGAATAAATGCACGTCCCTGTTCGCCAGAGCCCCAAACAACAAATTCTTCTTTCGGATAGTTAACCGCCTTACGAATTAATGCCGGAATAACCTGACTACGCTCACCGAAATCGGTCGGCGTTCCGTATACATTATGGAACATTAAGGTGCAGCAAGGAATACCTGTTTCTTTTTCCAAGTAACCAATTTCTAACTGTCCCATCAATTTACTCCAACCATATGCAGATTCTGGCATTGCCGGGAACAATTCATCTTCATGGAGTGGCTCTGGATTCAGCATATTCTGACGAGTAAGAGGGAAACTGCATACGGTACCAACATAAAGCAATCCTTTAATTTTCTCTTTGCCAGCCTTGCGACACGCAGCAAACAAATTTGAATTTATTAGATTATTTACACGGAACAGTTCTCCTTGATTGCTAAATACATAATCAATACCCGCAACAATATCAGCCAAATGAACTACATAGTCTGTAATTCCAACTACAGACTCAGCTTCTTCGTATATAGAAAGATCTTTTTTAAAGAAATGTGTATCAAGATCAATTACTGGCTTACCATTCTCATCATTCAAATTCTCAATCTTACCACGCCACAGATTATCAGCCACATAGACATCCCATCCTTCTTTCACAAGACGCTTTACCAAATTAGAACCAATCATACCACAGCCACCAGTTACCATAATGCTTTTCATTTTAATTTCCTCCAAATATATAAATTTAAATTGAAAACGTATTTTCACCCGGTTTATACACTCTTACTACTTTTGCTGGAACCCCTACTACGGTACAGTTATCCGGAATATCTTGAATTACAACCGCATTCGCTCCTATTCTCACATAATTTCCTATATGCACTGGACCAACAATTACTGCACCAGCATTAATCTCAACATTATCTCCTATCGTAGGAATCCCCCCCCGGCCACCAGCAATTGTAACATGCTGACGGATACAACAATTCTTACCTATTACTGCATTTTTATGTATTACCACTCCCAGCCCATGATAGGTAATAAATGTGCCTTGGCCAATTGAAACTGACGGTGGGATAACAGCACTGAACATCACTCTAATAATCATCTTTATAATTAATGCAAATACTTTCAAATGGTGATTGTATAACCAATTTTCAAGGCGATATATTTTTATAATCATTATTTTTACCTTTAATCTCTCTGAAAAATATCTCTTGTGTAGACTTTTTCTTTTACATCATCAAGACACTGGTCATAACGGTTTGCAATGATAGCCTGACTCTGCTTCTTGAACTCATCCAGATCATTTACAACAACAGAACCAAAGAATTTTTCTCCATTTTTCAGAGTCGGCTCATAAATAATCACTGTTGCACCTTTTGCCTTAATACGTTTCATAACACCCTGAATAGAACTCTGGCGGAAGTTATCAGAATTGGACTTCATTGTCAGACGATACACTCCAACAACAACTTCTTTTTCCTTACTCTCATCCCAGCTGTCATTTGCTTCGTAAGCACCGGCAATCTCCAGTACACGATCAGCAATAAAGTCTTTTCTGGTTCTATTGCTTTCAACGATAGCCTCAATCAGATTTTCCGGCACATCTGCATAGTTTGCCAGAAGCTGTTTCGTATCTTTCGGCAGACAATATCCACCATAACCGAAAGATGGATTGTTATAATGGGTACCGATACGAGGATCAAGGCAGACTCCGTTGATGATCTGCTGTGTGTTCAATCCCTTCATCTCTGCATAAGTGTCCAGCTCATTGAAATAGGATACACGCAGTGCAAGATAGGTATTTGCAAACAGTTTAACTGCCTCTGCTTCCGTAAATCCCATAAACAGAGTATCAATATCTTCCTTGATAGCACCCTCCTGCAGAAGTTCCGCAAAAGTATGTGCTGCTTTTACCAGTCGGACATTCTCCACATCAGTACCAACAATGATACGAGAAGGATACAGGTTATCATAGAGAGCTTTGCTCTCACGCAGAAATTCCGGACTGAAGATGATATTGTCACAGTGGAACTTCTCGCGTACAGACGCAGTATAGCCAACCGGAATCGTACTCTTGATAACCATGATAGCTTCCGGATTATACTCAATGACCAATTTGATTACAGCTTCGACTGCAGATGTGTCAAAAAAGTTCTTCTTGGAATCATAATTCGTAGGTGCAGCAATTACTACAAAATCAGCATCACTGTATGCCTCCTTTGCATCCAGAGTTGCAGTTAAGTCAAGTTCCTTTTCAGCCAGATATTTCTCAATGTAATCATCCTGAATCGGAGACTTTTTGTTATTAATCAGTTCCACTTTCTCCGGGATAATATCTACAGCTGTAACATGATGATGCTGACTCAGCAATGTAGCAATAGAAAGCCCAACATAACCTGTACCTGCAACTGCAATTCTCAAATCCTTAAATTCTCTCACGATGTTTATCTCCTCTTTATTTATAATCAGCAAAATGCCAACATAAAAACATTCTTATTTATTATAAAACTTTGCATACCATTCAGCAAAATTTCTTAATCCTTCACGCAAACTGGTGCTTGGTTTATACCCAAAGTCACGTTCCAGAGCACTCGTATCTGCATAAGTCACCGGCACATCACCCGGCTGCATCGGAACCAGTTCTTTGTGAGCTTCAAAGTCGTAATCCTCAGGCAGTACTTTCGCCCGTACCAGTTCCACACTCAGAATCTGTACAAAATCCAGCAGATTCTCCGGATTCTGATTGCCAATGTTGTACACTGCATACGGTGGAACCGGCAGACCGTCCTCGCCGTTTTTCTTATCCGGAGCTTTCTTCATCACGCGAACAACACCTTCCACGATATCATCCACATAGGTAAAATCACGCTTGCAATTACCATAATTGAAGATCTTGATAGTCTCGCCCTTTACAAGTTTATTAGTAAAACCAAAGTAAGCCATATCAGGACGGCCGGCAGGACCGTACACTGTAAAGAAACGAAGGCCTGTAGATGGGATATTGTACAGCTTGGAATAAGCATGTGCCATTAACTCATTCGACTTTTTGGTTGCCGCATAAAGAGAAACCGGATTATCTACCTTATCATCAGTACTGTATGGAACTTTCTTATTAGAGCCATAAACACTGGAAGAAGATGCATACACCAGATGTTCTACACCACTTTGTCCATTATCATAAGAATGGCGGCAGGCCTCCAGAATATTAAAAAATCCAACCAGATTGGATTCCACATAAGCATCCGGATTTGTGATAGAATAGCGCACTCCTGCCTGTGCTGCAAGATTTACTACAATTGCCGGTTTATATTCATCAAACAGATTGTTTATCAGTTCTTTATCTGCAATGTTGCCCTTTACAAATGTAAAATCCGAATATTCCTCTAACTCTTTCAGTCGGAATTCCTTTAATGACACATCATAGTAGGAATTCATGTTATCAATACCTACGACTTTAGCTGATGGCACTTCTTTATATATTCTCTTAACCAGATTTGAGCCTATAAAGCCTGCTGCACCTGTTACTAAAATTGTTTTATTTTCCAATCCTATTACACTCATTTTATTTCTCCTGAATTTTATTAAGTTCTGTTTTTGTTTGTCATAAACTTTCATCTGTCAATACCCAGAAAAACCTCTGCACAATGTGTTGTCCTGATTTATTTGTAGAAAACACAAATCTGTAAGGAAAAAGCATTATGCTGAGGTTTCAAAGCATCATCTTATTTACAATGACATATATTTTATCATAACCTGTCGAATCTACGCTGTCAAGTTATACAGACCCTTCATGCTTGACAACAGCAAGGACTGTTTTCATCAGAATTTTAATATCCAGACCAATTGTCCAGTTTTCTATGTATTCAGTATCCAGACGTACAACTTCCTCAAAGTCTGTAATATCACTTCGACCGCTTACCTGCCACATACCGGTGATTCCCGGCTTGGTGGACATACGGCTTCTATGATGAAGTTCGTACTGCTCCCACTCATCTACTGTCGGCGGGCGGGTTCCTACCAGACTCATATCGCCTCCTGATGTAAAGATAGAAACAACTTTTTTTCAGAGAAATTTTTTCAGCACCATACCATGCAATTACCCTCAAAAACAGCACAAAAAAAGAACCTCTGATCTCTCAGAAGTTCCTATTTTACGCTGTTTTCTTAAAATTCTTCCACTGTCAGCATCGTTGCCTGCTTCATATCAAATTCCACCAGATTGTACTCCGAATGGCATATTCCCGTCAAACGATACGTCTTTTCCGCATCCCATTCGCACGTTTTCCATATCATTCGCAGCATTGGCACACTACTGATCTTAAATTCCCAATTCTCCGGGTTATATTTAGGCACACGAAAACACTCTGCATCTTTTCTGGCACATGCCTGCACCACCAATCCCCGCTTTTCAGGATTAAACAAAAATCTTATATACTTTGGCTCACCCAATGCCACTATCGTTGAATGAAAAATCCGTATCTTCCCCCATTTTTGGCATAGAGAAATCCCCGGTATCACAATATTATGTTCCTGCACACTGATACCTCCCATCTTTAGGGCAGACTTTCCCCTTTAACTATTTTCCTGTTGTAAATTCTGCATAACCATCCAGCATATTTATTTCCAGTGCTTTCCTATGTTCTTCCACTGGCAAACCAAAAGAATCTTTCCATTCCTTTGGATAAAATGGTATTCGATTTTTCCTTTTTATTTCTTCCACTGAACGCTCATTATCTGTAGAATTTGATGCTGTTTCTTCTATACTATTAGCCTTTTCAGTAGTAAACTGACTTTCTGTGTCTTTTTTCGCTCTTTTTCCTTTAATGTCAAGAAATATCTCCGTTTCCATCAAGTCAAACACATAAATTGTTTCATCTTCAAAAGTAATCTTGTGTCCCAAAATCTTATATCGGCAATCCAGATTCCATCCCATCATTTCATACATCATTGCAGAAAAGATTTTATTTGTCATTTTTCTGCTTTTACGCTTATCTGGTTTTGCCACACACCAACGAAGTGCATCTTTATCATTTTCCTCACATTTTCGGACAACCATTCTCTTACTATCCTGGTTCACAAGTATCTGTATGTAAACTGCATCCTCTAAACCAGCAATGCAGGCTGTATTAAATGTCACACTATCTCTACGAATCACGACAGCCGGTTCCCTTAGATGAGCAAACAGTTCTCGTCTGACAACCTGATACCCATCATAACTAAAATCCTCCGCCAACTCGATTGCTTTCTGATCAATAATTTCTTTTTCATCCGTATACTCCGCTGTATCATGCATAATTAGCACACCTCATTTTATCTATCAATTTCTCTGCTGACTCCAGCAGAGCATTGAGAACTTCTCTGGTTATAATCTCCATCCCTTCAACAGTTCTTGCAGGACGCAGTATGTCCCAGTTTCCTTTATATGACACTCTCTGTAAAAACACCATTCTATTTGTAGACTCTCCAAAATTATATGCCCAAGCTTCCGGATAAAGTATTTTCTTTACTGGCTTCTGAGCTTCTTCTGGCTTTTTCTCCGTTTCTTCCGCAAATTGTTCTTCTGCCTTTTCCTGTACAAGCACTTCTGGTTCTTCTAATTCAAAAATCATTACCTGTTCATCTGCAGTACCGCAAAACTGTCCTCGCAATTTATACTTGCAGTCTTTATTCCATCCCATAAGCTCATATAATGGCCCTGAAAATCCTTTACAGCTTTTTGGGAGCACCGCCCAACGTCCATCTCGTATAGTTCCCCATTTAATAGCATTTATGCTGCTTTTTTCGCATGGACGAACTGCAATGCACTTTTCTACAGAATTGAAAAGTAATTCTACATACTCTACATCTTCAAATTTTTTCAAACAAGCTGTATTAAATACAATTTTTCCTGAAGAAATCGTTACTGCCGGATCGAATCTTGTTGAAAAAAACTGCGCCCTCACAATTTCATAACCGCTTAAATCAAATCCTCGGTTTTCCGTTTTCTCTACACAAATTTCATTATTGTTTTCAGAATAAGCACTTAATGATGCCTTTTTATAATCTGCTGACGAAAATCCATTCCATGCACGATTTACAGGTACAAAGCCTTTTAAGGCTCCCTGATCTACTACCTGTAAAGTTGGCAATGGATACCCTTTTTTCATATATTTGCTTGCATCCAGCATTTTTTGCGCTGCATCATAAATCTCCCGGCTCACAATAGCTTCATGGTGATCGGTCTGTCTATATTGGTTCCGATCATGGTTATTTTTCTTTGATTTATGATCCAGGTAATTAGGTGTAAAAGTTTTTCTTGATAAAACATCCCCACAATGCCTTTCATTGCGTAGAACATTTACAACTGTACTTCCTGTCCACTTTGTATTTCCTAATTTAGTTTTACGTCCTAAATCCATCAAAATTTCAGCAATTTCAGAAGTAGGAAAGCCACTCAGGAACAGATAATAACACAAGCGAACCGTATCTGCTTCCGACTCATTAATAACTAAATTCCCGTCCTCGTCCTTATCATAACCTAAGAGTTTGGGTGTCAGAAATATTCCTCTTGAAAACCGTTGTTCAATAGAAATATTCATAATTTCACTTTTCGTATGTGATTCTTCCTGTGCTGCTGCCGATAACACTGCAAGCATCATTTCGCTCGTATTATCAAGTGTGTAAATATGTTCTGTTTCAAAAAATACGCCTACCTGCGGTTTCATATTTGCTAATTCACGAACTTTAGCAATACAATCCACGATATTTCTGGCAAATCGTGATACACTTTTGGTAACTATTAAATCTATTTTCCCTACTTTGCAATCCTCGATCATACGATTAAATTCATCCCTATGCTGTAAAGATGTGCCGGAAATTCCCTCATCCGCATATATCCCAACCAGTGTCCACCCTGCATGTTCCTTTATCATATCTTCATAATGATTTTTCTGCAGTTCATATGAAGATGTCTGATTGGCATCATCTGTAGACACACGGCAATAAGCACACACCCTTTTGGTGCCTGCATCTTCAAATAATTTTTCTTTCTGTTTCGCAGGAATGAACTCTAATTCGCTGCGATCCACGCCCTTATACCTTGCACGAATCTTTTCTTTCCGTTCTTCCTGGCTTGCAGCATGTTTTTCCTGTTCGTTCATATGCTGTCCCCCACTTCCATATGCCAGTACCAGATTTTACCTTTTTTATATGCTTTTATTTCAGCAATTTTCTTTGCTTCCTGTACCGTTCTTTTTGCAATACCATACTCTTTCATTTTTTCATAAATATAGGTACTTGCTAAATCTTCTACTGATAACAGTTTTTGCAGATATTCTACAGCAATATCTTTCTTTCCTGTGCTTTTCTCAACATTAAGCAATTCTTCCACATTTATCTGGCATTTTCCAATCCATCGAAACCCTTTTTTCTTATCCAGTTCAAACCCTATCGGTTCTCCTTCTGGTGCAAGGCTTGATTTTACCGGAAACATATACCGTTTCCAAGGTTCTTCTTTATCTCTGGATACCATAAGAATGCTTCTCGCTGCTGCCGCAATGTCAATACTGCCTAATCCTCTGTATAATTGGTTTCCACCACCACTTTTGTTCATGTGTCCAACTAATACTATTGCACAATTAGTTTCTGCTGCCACCTTGGATAACTTTGATAAGATTTCTCGCATTTTTACTGCATTTGTCATATTGCCATTGTGACCGATAAATGCCTGTATCGGATCAAGCACAACCATTTTCGCACTGATCTGTATAATAGCATTTCTTATACGTTCATCTTCCAGTGTCAATTCATCATTATCTTCCTTTATGAATGCAACCTTACTACAATCAGCCCCAGCCTGTTCCAGCCTTGGTTTTATCGTATCTCCTTTTCCATCTTCTGAACACTGATATATTACCATCTCTGGCTTTTTTATCTTCTGTCCATCTGGCAAATATCCGCCTTTTGTTAGTATCGCTGCAACATGAATAATCAGTGTTGACTTACCCTCTCCCGGATCTCCCTGCAACATTGTAATCTTCCCACAGGGAATATATGGGTACCATACCCATTCCACCTCCGAGGCTTTCACATTTGAATAAAATTCAACACCCGTATTTATACTTTCCAAATTTGATGCCCCCGGTGTCTTTTGCTCTTTTTTCTACTACATGTGAATAATTGCATTAAACTTCTACTTATGTTTCATTATAATATATCTTTTTTGGGAATACAATAAGGAATATCAAATGTGTGTGGAGTTTCGCAATAAATCTTAACTAATAGTCAAAGTCTAGGAGGTGACAGGTTTGGAAGTAGAAATTGATTATCTTGCTATCGGTAAAAGGATCCGCACTGCACGTCTGTCAAAAAAAATGACTCAGGAAACACTTTCAAATATGATCGACGTTGCCCCTACCTATGTCAGCAGTATCGAAAACGGACATACCAAATTAAGCCTTGCAACATTGCTCGGCATTGCTCAAAGCCTTGATACTACTGTAGATCAACTTTTATATGACAATACGCCTGTACTGGTTTCAAAATTTGATGCCGATATAAAAGAGCTTACTTCTGATTGTAGCAATCAGGAAAAAGAATTTTTACTGGAAATTATAAAATCAACCAAAACTGCATTACGCAACTACAAACCAGGCAAATAATTTAAGGGCGCAGAAACTTTGTTATTTCTGCACCCTTCTTTTATACTTTTGCGGTCTTGCTTCCTTGCGATGTTGTCCATTACGATTTTATATTGTAGTTTATTCCGTCAGTTTAAGCTGAATACATAGAGTATAGTATATCATCTGTTTCCTTTTTAATCTTTCTTAAATTATCTATATTCTTAGAAATCATATTAAAAAATGAAGACCAATAATTATTAGCCATTCCTATACCATCATCATAATATTGGAATGTTGTCAAATTTATATATTCATTCAACAATTCTACTACTTGTTTCCCCAAGTCAAGAGAATGTTGATTTAGCGCCTCATAAAGATCATCCCTTTTTTCAAGATATTTATTTATGTGAAGCAATTCTTCTTCATACATAAAATGATGATCATCTATTTCATTTTGTAAATCAATCGGATTAGAAAAGGATTGTGCAAAATTCATTTTCCAATATTTATATGAATATTCCAACAAATCATGGAAGCAATCAGTTGCATACTTGACCTGCTTTAATGCTTCCTTTTTCCTTTCCATCTGCTGGCTTTGAAAAGAAACTATATCTTCTCCCTTCAGACGTCGTTCTTGTTCATATTCCGCTATCATCTTCCACTTTAGCAATTCTTCTACTGGATATTCGTCTGGATTTTTATCAATTAATGTGTGACAAGCACTACATAACCATATTCCATTATTTATAGATTCTCTTTCTTCTTTTGTCATTCTCGCATCATATCTTGCGCCCTTTGGTGATGCTCCTAAAATGTGGGCGGCTTCACCCATTGATAATCGTTTATCTCCCTCTCTATGAGGACCTAATGTTTCCCTTCTACAATTTGGATTTGAACATCTGCCCCCAACACGTTCACAAAGAATTGTCTTAATACGTTCTGAAAAATCAGCTTCTCTCATATGCAACTTCCTCTTTCTATAATTCCAAGGTCCCCTTAGTTACAAAGGATTTAAACTTATTCTATCATATCCCACTATAACAAAAAAGCATAAAAATACCGCCAAACAGACTTATTCTATGTTCAGCGGTACTTCGATACATTTTAAATTTCGTTTTCAAATATTGACATTCCTGCAAGCATCATATCCTCGTCCATATCCAGATTATCACTATCTTCTGGCTCTGTTTCCTCGACTTCTCGACAACTCGTTCCGCCCATTGATTTTTCTATTTCTAACAAAAACTCCTTGTCTTGAAGTAACTGTTTTTTGATAGCGTCTATGCTCACTGCTCCTGTGTATGTTCCTGTTCCTGCTTCTCCATTCTTCATCCACGCCTGAACCAATTCTGTCACAAGTGCTGTCTTGCATCTTTTCTTGGTTTTTAAGTATTCTCCTGCTTCTCTCTGACGTTCATCATCTTCATTAAATATCAATACAACCTTAATCTGTCCCATGACCAGCACCTCCTACCCTCTCCGCAGACGTGCTGTTGTCAGTTTTTCATATCCAATCGCATTCGCCCGGACGTCATCAATAAATTCCACATATTTAAATTCCAGGGAATTTTCAATCTGTTTTCTGAGTAAAAGACTTCCTCCACCAAGAAAGACCGCCGGATTTGTTCTAAAGTCGGTTACATGGGTATGTAGTTTATTGATAATTCTCTGTAACCAGTTTTCTGCCATTCGCTGAATTTCCAGTATGATTTTTTCATCTAATATGGTTTCTTCCTGCATTAAAACCTGTTCTACATCTGACGAATCCAAATGAATGCCATAGTTCTGTTGAATCGCATTGGATATTTCAGACCGTAGAACAGCCATACCGGAACGATCACTGACACGAACTGATAAATCCGGTTTTCCATTTCTGATTACCAAAAGGTCAACTGTTCCATCCCCAATATCAATACAGTTTACCGTTCTATATTTCTTCAAAAGACTTGCCTTAAAACACATGACTGCTGCAAAATTCTGTGGGCTGACAAATACATCTTTTAAATAGAAATTAACGGATTTTCCATTCATCTTAAAACTGATTCCATGTTTTGCATGATCTAAGAAATATTTCTTAAATGAAGTTGCCTGCTGACCGTAATCTGCGGGTGGCAATCCCACGCCAAGCACTACATCTTTTCCCGTTAATGTAATTCCTTTATTACGAGCTTCCATTGCAAGAGCATATAATGTGAGAATAAAGTAATCATCATCTACTGTCTTATCAGCTTTAAACGGCATTTTTGTATCTGACAGGGTATAATATGTTCCCTGATACTCCAAAATATCTTCATTCATAAAGCGTCCCGGTTCAGACACATATCTGACAAGTCCACATGGGAAGCATACATTCTCTCCCTTCATATTTCCATTTCCATGATCAATTCCAAAAATGATTTCTGCCATCGCTTTTTCCTCCTGTTTTTTAACTGTACTTTAAGTTGCACTAACATATACTTTTGTTCCAAAATTGCTTCTATTTAAGTATCACTTAACTCATTCTTGCTATCACTTTTGTATGTCTTGTTCTACTTAAATATTACTTTTGTATGTGTTTTTAATATATACCATACATTTGTATGTGTCAATACATTTTTATATATTTTTGTGTATTTAACAGTAAAAAATATGTTATAATCCCTTTATGGAGGTAGCGATAATGACCGTTGGCGAAAAAATCAAATACTTTAGAACTATGCATGGGTTCACTCAGGAACAACTTGTACAGGCTACTGGTTTAAGCATAAGCACTTTGCAAAAATACGAGTCTGATGAACGCAAGCCCAAGCCGGAGCAACTCTTGAAAATATCACAGGCCCTGGGCATTAGTATCAATATTTTTATGGATTTTGATATTCATACAGTTTCCGATCTGCTCTCACTTATATTTAAAATGAACGAGCAACTGGATTTAAACTTTGATTCTCAGAAAGATACAAACGGAAATATCATTCCTGACACCCTTACTCTTTCATTCAAAAATCCAATAATCAATCAGAAGCTCAGCACTTACGTTTCTTTCTTAAACAAAATGACCGGCTCTGAAAGGGAACAATATACTCAAACGCTTCAGGAATTAGAGAATCAGCTTCTTAACGACAATACAGAAATTCACAAGACTGCTCCTGCGAGTAATTCCACTAATAACATACCGGATTCCACTTTTTCAGATCCGTCTTATCAGAAAATACAAAACCTGTTATCTGATTGCACACCGCAAGAAATGGAATGGATCTTAAAATCTGTTCAACTCATAAAAGACTGTCTGCGTGACACTAAATAATTTTCGGAGGATTCCTTATCACTATTACAGAAAATGATTATAGAAAAAAATTTGAGGGAAGCGTCACAAAACGTTTCCCTCACTCATCATGTATAGTCTATTTTTTTAGATCTTCCAGTATTTTTTCTACATTAATTCCAATTCCGTTTAATTGTGGTTGCAGGATCAGATACTTTTTCAATGGACTTAGCTTATTAAGCAGTCGCATGATTTTACCACTTTTCTTTTCTAATTCTAACTCTAATTCCTTCAAGTAAAACTTGTAATATGGAACTTCTATATTTGTTTCCTCGATATAACGCTTGATCAGTTCTATACTGTCGTTATCCTTAAGCTGTATAGCTGCATTGCCTACAATTATAAGAAAGTCTATGCTATCGGCTCCCATATCTTCAAATTCCACACTCTCCAGATACTCTTTCAGATTTTTGATTTTCTTTTGTTCTACCAAACAATCCAACAAATATATCTGTGCAAATGCTGTTTTTGCATACTCAAGACTTGTGCAAAAATCCTGTTCTGCAACTTCATAATTTCCCATTTTCCAGTATGTATAGGCAATGTCAGAATAATATTTTACCTTTCCGGCTTCAGTAAACTTTTTAATGTTCATTTTTTCACGCACATGCAATGCTTTTTCCAGCCACTTTACGTCTGGATCAAAGTTATGATACATTTCATACATCATTGCAATAACATCCTGCGAATACACTTCATCTTCTGTATATAAATCTTCTTTTTCCAGTTCTGCCATCACTTCATCTGCAATCTTTTTCGCACTTGTATTATCAGAAACCAATGCAAGCTGTATTGCCTTATCAAATTTATATTTCAATTTCATTAAGGAACTATCCGTCTTTTCAATCAAAATATCATCCAATTTAAGCAGCTCCGTTAATTGTCCTGACGGTAAAATGACAGACCGCAACAGTTCCAACATTCTCTGGTCTGTATGTACATCCACTTTTGTATTTTTTACAATAGCCTCAATCTGCTCTGAGAATTTTCCCTTATCATTATTCAGTTCATAATACAATAGCTGATAATATTCACATTCATTCTTCCAGTCCTCTGCATCCACCAATCCTTTTATAAATTCAAATCGTTCTCCCCAGTTATCTGTATTTCCTTTTGGTATGCAGTGAAAAATACGATCTGCCAACTCCGATAGTGCATTTACATCTTTATGTAACACAAATCTTCCAATTACAGGGTTATCCTTCAATATTCTGTTCGTATGCTTTCTTACATCTTCCAGATAATCAGAAAGCATCGCCACAGCTACATAATACGCTTTAATATAATTTTTGCTGTCGATTTCTTTTTTATAATTCTCTATTCCCTGTCCACTAAACGGTTTACAACACATGGAATACAAGCGTCCTGAACCACACAGGCATTTTTCATCATCTAACATATCTCATTTCTCCCATTGATTTATTGATTGATATTTTATCACATCTTCCGCATCATATAAATGGCAAAATAAAACCACAGGCATATCACTTTACACCTGTGGTCATATTTCATACTATTATTTTTAGCAAGTCCTTTTATGTATCGCCACAATCTTGCTAATTGGAAATCCCACCATATACCATACCGCCCGGATTCCAAGCCATGCTGCAATCACACAACCAAATATCCCGCCTACAATTACGCACAGAGCAGCCATTCCAAGGATACCGGATAAATCCCAATGCCAGGGAATTATAATAAACATATGTGGGATTCCCACTGGCACTCCGTAAACCAGCATAAATCTGAACCAGTCAATTTCCCCATCCACCATATAAATATATTTTCCAATCCATCCAAGCAGAAGCAACCCTGCAAATACTAAGATTCCTTTACATACAAAATTTTTAAATGTCATGCTTCCTTTACCCCTTTCTGGTATTTTTCTATTGCTTTCATCAGAACATCATCAAAACTGAATACTATCTCTATCCTCTTTTTATCATATACATAAACTGTATCAATCGTGGCATTTACAAGTTCTTTTGTAATCTTCTCATGCTGCATTTCCCCTTCCAGTAATTCAACAGCAGATGCCACTTTACTTTTATATGCTTCTTCCTCCGTCGATAAACGTGTGAGTGTTTCTATCTCTGCCTGTATGCCATTCATTCGATCCGTAATCTGCATTTTTTTCATCATATACTTTTCTTTCGTTATAATACCTTCCGCATACGATTCATACTGACGTATTCTCTCACTTTTTAACACATTACTCTCAGCCTCTAGCTGTTTTATCTTTTTTCTTCTGACACTATCCAAATTAGTTGTCTTTTCCTCAAAATCCAACTGTATAGCATCCAATACATAAAGGACACGTTTTAAAGCATACCATACATGCCCTTCTATAATTGAAACAGAAACCATTTCGTCTGAACACTTGGCAAATTTTCCTGTCATCTTTTTATGTGGACAATATACCCTGTCATTAGCACCGGATTCCATCAATACCATTGATCGTCTGCAATTCCCACATCTGACTTTTCCTTTCAATGCAAACTTTCTTGTACCCCGGTAATCTGGTTTTTTCATAAATGCGATAGTTGCCTTTGCTATTTCATATTCTTCCTCTGACACGATTGCCGGATGAACATTTTTTGTAATAACCACATCTTTATCCCTCGATTTTCTGGTTACTTTACTGCCAACCGCAATACTTTGTCGTTTTCCCTGCACTAAAGCTCCTGTATATTCATATCTTCCAAGAATGGCTCGAACCATGCCACAATCCCACAGAATTTCCGACTCTGGCATTTTTTGATTATATCCATAATGCGTAAGACCATTCTCTTTATTATATCTTCCCGGTGTAGGTATTCTCTGTTCATTCATATAATAAGAAATCTGAGAAGTACTGCACCCCTCGATTGCCTTATCAAAAATCGTTCGCACATATTTCCCTGCTACCGGATCTATCAACCATTCCCCTGTTTTACTATCTCGTAAATAACCAAAAGGCGGTTTTCCCCCAGTCCATTGACCATTTTTCCATTTCACTCTTAATGCACTTTTCAGCTTTTTAGAAATGTCTTTGCTATAAAGGTTGTTGACCAAGTTATGAATTGCCATATCCATTCCCATAGTTTTTCCTAAATAATCATTGCTGTCATAATTATTGTTTAATGAGATAAAACGGATTTCCAGTATTGGAAGTACTTGCTCCAGGTAATCTCCTACACCAATATAATCTCTGCCAAATCGTGAAAAATCTTTTACAATAATCGTATCTATTTTCCCAGTTTTCGCATCCTCTATCATGCGTTTAAACGCCGGACGCTCAAAATTAGTTCCTGAATAACCGTCATCCACATACTCTATATATTCATCTGACAGGTCATCCCTGTCCTGAACAAAATTTACAAGAAGCGTTCTCTGGTTATCAATACTGTTACTTTCATCCTTATTGTCTTTTCCCAAATCTCCATCTGCAATAGATAACCTCAGATACAATCCATTCTTACGCACTTTTAACACCCTCTATCAATTCTGTTATCTGTTTAAATTTATCATCACACTTGAAGCGCACATGAATGCTTCCGTTTTTATATATCTCCACATATTCTACAAGTTCCTGTACCAGTGCTTCATTGAAGCTCCTGTCAGAAAGATACTGCTCCAAGTTGCTGACCATATTCATATATCTGTCAGTTTTTTTCTCCAACATTCTTTGATTCTGTTTTGCAATTTGCAAATCATCCCTCAGATTTTGTAACTCCCGGATATAACGCTCTTTCATCATATCGAAGTCCTCTTTTTCTACAATCCCACCTACATAGTCCTCATACAATACAGTGTTCTTTTCTTCTGCCTGCGCTATTTTTCTTTCCAACATCCGCACTTTTGCAGCTGCTTCATAAAAAGCATTTTTCTCACTGGAATCACTTTTCAATTTTTGTAACAGCTTTTTTCTGTCACACATACTTCTTATAAGAATCTGAATTTGATCCATCACAAGTATCTTCAGCAGATTTTCTTCTATCTTCTGACCGCAATAATTATTCGCATAATTTTGAGCAGAACAGGTATAATAAATTCCTACTTTCTCCATTGTCTTATAATTATGGGTATAGCGGACACAATACATTGGACGTCCACAATCTCCACATCGAACCATACCGGGAAAACAGTCTTTGTATTTTTCTCTGTCCTCCATATATTTTAAATGCCAGTTTCTTGTGACCTTTTTTATTTTATTTGACCTTTCCTGCAGTTCTTCATAATCATCCCTTGCGATCATCGGCGTATGCATATCTCTCTGAACATTCCAGTCCTCCGGCGAAGTTCTATACTGCTTTATCCCTTTATACAATGACTGCTTCAACTTTCCGGTTACAATATCTCCAACATATGTAGGGTTATTCACAATCTTATCTACTGTATCCGTTCTCCACTTTGTCTGTTCTAACGGAACAGTCAATACACCAGTTTTTTCTCTTTGTCCAGGTGTTGCAATTCCCATGAGATTTAATCTATCTGCAATTTTCTTTTTGCTGACTCCCATCATATACCACTGAAATATCATCCTTACAAATGGTGCAACCTCTTCATCAACAATCTGTCTGTGCCTATCCTCTGAACGGACATATCCAAATGCTACTTTTGATAAAGTAATATTTCCCTTTTTTCGCTGTGCATCTTTTGCAGCCAGAATCTTTTTTGACATATCTTTTGCATACATGGCATTAACCATATTTTTTAATGGAACACTGATGTTTTCCCTGTCCTCTTTTCTGGAACTGTCATAATCATCTGTAATTGCGATAAACCTTACATTTAACCTTGGTAAAATCGTTTCCAGATAATATCCTGTTTCCAGATAGTCCCTGCCAAAACGTGATAAGTCTTTTACAACAATACACTGAATCTTTCCTGACCGGACATCTTCCATGAGTTTCAAGAAGCCTGGTCGTTCAAAATTAGTTCCGCTAAATCCATTGTCTATATATGTACCTGCCAATTTTAAATCCGGATGCTCCTCTATGAACTTTTCAACCAGCATTTGTTGTACAACTAAAGTTTCGTCCGTTTCATTTCCACCATTTTCAACAGATAATCGAATATACGCTCCGGTATCTATCAGATTCTCACAGTTTTCTATAATCTGATTACTAACAGCCTCAACATTTTTATTTCTTCTGCTTTTCCTTGCCATTGCTATTCCTCCATCCATTCTTCTGGGAAATAATTCTTCCAGTTCTGCATTGTCAGGTATACATGCACATCTCTTAAATCTGAAACAATTATTTTATCTACCCATTTTTTAACATGTTGACTTTCCAACTTCTCCGGTAACTCTTCCCTTTGAAATGTTTTTATCCATTCATTTTCCTCGCTATAAGCCTTTTTCATATTTGCAAGCCTGTCCATCAGTCCTTCAAAATCGTTTTCATACATTTGCAACTGCGCCTGTATTTCTTCTTTTTTCTCCTGATATTCTGTCTGACCAATCTCATAGTCCCGGAATTTTTCATATAAAGGAATACGGTCTTTCTCTACCTGCTCCATTTCCTGAAATATCATCCATGCCTTTTCTGAATATTGTTGAGTCTCTTTCTGTAATAGCTGTTGCATTTTTTCTGTCTGCAAATATGCTTTCATTTTTTCAGCCATATCCATTTCCAGAGAAATTGCATTTTTTACTGCCTCTGTAACCTTAGCTTCTTCTATATAAATTTTTCTTTTCTTTGGTAATTCACCCATCTGCGGATTGAACACAAAAGCAACGTCACCACTTCGGAAATTTCTCAGGTACAACGGCTTTCCAGTTGCTTCATCATAGATTTTTCTTACATATGGCCCCGGCTTCCCACCTATGATATTATCTGTAGTTGTTCGACTTTTAATAAGTCTTCTAGCCTGATCAAAAACTCCTTCATCTAGTATTGGTGTTATTGAAAGCGTACAAACTTCTCCGTTGATTGTTTTCTGCCAATAGCCATCATATGCTGTACATTCTAAAATCCTCCGCAAAGCGCCCTCGCTCCACCTATTTTCATAATGCGGCCAGTGCTTATGCCCCACTCTCGCATTATGTACCATTGGAGATTCTTCTCCTCGCTCATTCAGAATGGCTACTATCTTTTTTATAGAGATTTCTGCCAATGTCATTTGAAATATCTCCCGTACAATCTTCGCAGCCTCTTCCTCGACAATTAATTCTTTTCTATCTTCTGAAAGTATGTATCCATATTTTTCATCGTGAACTGTATAATATCCCTCTACCTGTTCACGAATCGCATATTCACGCATACTCTTTACCTGTACCGCAATTTTCTCTTTTCTGAAATACTCGTCTATTTCTTCCCTGCTTTTTCCAATACTGCAAAAATCGCTCTGTACTATCGCAAAGTGAAGTCCCGCCGGAAAGAATGTTTTAACCAGTACATCTTCCGCACAGGAAATATATTTTCCGCAACGGTCAACACTATCTACTACCACCATATCAAATTTACGGTTAATCCCATCTGCCGTCATTTCTTCAAAAGCTGTATTTTCATTTTCGTCCTTTTTCCGGTCACTGTATTTTGCTACCAGCTTCCAACCATGTGATTGTATATAGTTCTGAATATGTTCATTCTGCTGTTGGATAATATCTGATGGAATTTTCTTTGTATTTTTGCACGATGTAGTCCTTGTATAACTTACGCACCGCATTTAAATCTACCTTCCCTTTCTTCCATTTCCCGAATATTCTGAGCTGCTTCTGTCATTTCCTGTATTTCGTCTGCATACTTAAAGCAAATTTCCAGACGGTCTTTTCCATACACAATGACTTTATCAATTAGAGTAACTACCGCTTTACGATCAAGCTGTGTAATATTCTGATAGCACTTGAAATCCTCAATCCAAGGGTGTTCCCGTTTTCCCTCCGCAGATGCCTTTTCTTTCCTCTGCTCTAATTCACGTTCTGCCTTTTCCGCATTATGTAGCTTGTCTGTAAATCTCCGGTTATACTCATGGTATTCTTCTCTCGTCACAATGTTATCTAACATATCCTGATACAACCGGGTTTTTAAATCTTTATACTTCTCTACTTCCTCATGCAGAACCACCAACTGCTTTTCCAGTGAATCCAGTTCTGTTTTTTTATAATTTTTCATTCCACTGTTCTGAATGATATTCTCCGCATTTACCAATAAGGCAATCTGCCTTTGTATAGCATCCAAAACAACTTTATGAACCGTCTTTTCACTAATCAGATGTGAACTACATCCATCTCCGTTTTTATATGTAGAACAATGGTAGTAATAATACCGCTTTCCATTTTTTGTTGTGCTTCTCTTCACCATGTTCTGCCCGCAATCTCCACATCGCAAAAATCCCGAAAAAATATATACGGATTCTTCCTCTGGTGCTGTGCGGGTATCCAGTTCCATCAATGACTGTACATACTGAAATATTTCCTCTGCAATAATCGCTTCATGCGTTTTCTCTACACGAATCCAGTTTTCTTCTGCTACTGGTCTGCACTCTTTTACTTTATAGTTGATTTTACGATTCTTTCCCTGAACCATTGTTCCTGTATATAACTCATTTGTCAAAATGCGATTTACAGTTGTGACCGCCCATTTAGGCTTGGCTCCTGAACGAAATCCACTATTATAATTCATACCACAGCTTCGTTTATATTCCATTGGTGGAAGCACTCCCATTTCATTCAGCTTCTCTGCAATCCTTTGAGAACTGTAACCGTCCATTTTCAGATTGAAAATATATCGGACTATATCTGCTGCATATTCATCTATAATGAGATGATTTTTATTCTCTGGATCTTTCTGATAGCCATACCCAGCAAAGCTGCCAATAAACTGTCCATTTTTTCTTTTTACATCTAACTGACTTCGGATTTTAATTGAGATGTCCCTGCAATAAGCATCATTTATCAGATTCTTAAAAGGAACAATGATCTGGTCTGCATCATCCGATTCTGCTGCACTGTCATAATGGTCTGTAACTGCAATAAACCTTACTCCAAGAAACGGGAATATCTTTTCCAGGTATCTTCCTGTTTCAATATAGTTTCTTCCCAGTCTGGATAAGTCCTTGACGATAATACAGTTGATTTTCTTTTTCTTCACATCCTCAATCAATCGCTTAAATGCAGGACGTTCAAAATTTGTTCCACTGTAACCATCGTCAACATATTCATCGACCAATGTGATCTCTGGGTGCTGTTTTACAAAATCGTTAATCAGACTTCTTTGATTGCGGATACTATCACTTTCCAATTTATCTCCGTCTTCTCTGGAGAGTCTGAGATAGTCCGCTGCTAATATAGACTTTTGATTGAAATACATAAAGCCATCAACCTCCTAATTTACTATGCCGTCCGGCAGTGTAAACCAAGAAATTCATGGCTTCTTGAATGCTTTTAAATTTTGACCCAACACCATATTAACATAACTTCTGGCTCACTGCTATACCTTTTTTCATTCTTTTTAAATTTCTTTCCATCCTGTTTTTCTTCATTTTCACAACGAGATACACCTGTTCAGGCTTTCTTCCAGTGTACATTTTCCAGTAAAACTTATTTTTACCGCTACTCCATGAGAGATATAGCAATACGGATTTTTAATCTGCCTGATATAATCTGCAATCCGTTCTTCCTGTGGCAGTTCTGTTTGTATCTGCACCTGCTCTATATCTACCAGACTGCTTGTGTCTACCGTTCTAATATCTATCTCTGCCATCTCCTGCATTTCTTCTGGTGTTGGTAATTCTTTCTCTGCCATTTTTACACCTCCCGTAAAAAACTACTTCTACCTATAAAGCTCGGCAGAGGCTATTTACCAACCTGCATTTCCTGTTTTTTTATTTTTTTCATTTTGAGGGTTGGTAAACAGGCTTTCCAAAGCCTTATTAGTAGAGGGATTTCTTTCTTAGAGCAAGTTTCGCCCTGGCTGCCAGAAACCCGGTTTCCGGATTTTGACAGCAGGCAACTTGATGGGGATTTTGCTCCCCATACCCTCAAGCACAATCAATGATTGTTTCATTGGTTCCCATTTGCATGGTCACAGCGTAATAATTTTTTATTACTTAACTTTCACAGCAGACTGTGAATTTTACTTACAAAAAAAACTGGAGGATTAAAGTTATGACAAGACCTAAAAAAGAAGAAATGTATCGTAACCATCGTATTACCGTTCGTTTCACTGAGACAGAATTTTCAATTATCGAAACTGCCGCCAAACAAGCTAATATGTCATTGGCTTCTTATGTGCGAACACAAGTTTTAAAAGGAAAAGTACAGACCAAAATTGAAATAGTTGCTGATGTTCCAGAAATAAAGAAACTGCTCGCAGAGTTTGGAAAGATAGGCAGCAACCTCAATCAGATTGCAAAATATTTTAATCAGGGTGGGATTCTTTCTCAGGAAATGCGAGGAGAAATAAATAAGCGACTTCGAGATTTATACGAAATGAAATATAAGGTAATGGAAATGGCAGGTGACTTTCATGGCAATACTGAAACATATAGCAAGTAAAAATGCAGATTATGGAGAAGCTGAACGTTATCTGATCTTTCAACATGACGAATATACACAGAAACCTATCCTTGATGAAAACGGTCATATGCTTATTCGTGAGGAATACTATCTTGATGGAATAAACTGCGACCCATTTACCTTTGCAGCGGAATGTCAGGAAACAAATGCTTATTTTCATAAGAACCAATCTTACAATGATATCAAGTCACACCACTATATCATCAGCTTCGATCCTAAAGACCGGGAGGAACATGGATTGACTGGAGAACTGGCGCAGCAACTTGGCGTAGAATATGCCAAAGAGAATTTTCCCGGACACCAGGCACTTGTCTGTACTCACACTGACGGTCACAATGGTAGTGGCAATATTCATGTGCATATTGTAATCAACAGTATCCGCAAATATGACACTAAGCCTCAGCCCTATATGGAATTTGACCGGGATTCAAAAGCTGGATATAAACATCATCTTTCCGATAGATACCGAATCTATTTAAAGCAAAAAGTCATGGATATGTGTACCGCCAATGGGTTGAACCAGGTAGACCTTCTAACACCTGCTGAAAGGAAAATATCTGAAAAAGAGTACTGGGCAAAACGCAGAGGACAAAAAAAACTTGATAAACACAATGCACAGCTTGAAAAGAAAGGGCTGACTCCAAGGCAGACTACTTTTCAAACCGAGAAGCAATATCTTCGTGATGCGATTGATACAGTTGCTTCACAGGCAATATCACAAGAAGATTTTTCCAGATTGCTGTCTGAAAAATATAATATTACATTCAAAGTCAGGCGTGGCAGATACAGCTACCTGCATCCCAATCGCAGTAAATACATTACTGGAAGAAGCCTTGGTACGCTTTATGAGGAAAAACATCTTCTGCAAATATTTCAAGAAAATTCTACCTCACAGATTACTGAAAATCCGGTTCCTGATATTTCTCAAGTTGTTAATTCTTCAACTCCAACAGTTTCTGCCTACACTGTTACAACTACAGAAGCTCCACATACTTTCCTCTTTATAAAATCTGATTTACGGTTGGTAACAGATTTGCAGCATTGTATTAAAGCACAGCAAAGTCAGGCGTATGCTCAAAAAGTAAAACTGTCTAACCTGAAAATGATGGCTCAGACAGTTGCCTATGTACAGGAACATGGCTTTCAATCCAAGGCAGATTTAGATGCAGCTCTTTCCGATGCCTCTGCTCAAAGCACTGATGCAAGAAATACACTAAAATCCACAGAGAATACTTTGAAGAATGTCAATGAACAGATTCATTATACCGGACAGTATCTTGCCAATAAATCTATATATTCTGATTACCGCAAAAGTCGGCACAAAGAAAAATTTTATGACGATCACCGGGCAGAACTTACACTCTATGAATCTGCCCTCCGAATACTCAAAGAAAAATCACAGGGCAATAAACTTCCTACATTAAAAATGCTGCGTGAGGAAAAGAATCGCTTAACAGAATTACAGACGATGCAACGTGAAGACTTTAATGCCCGACGGGAACATGAACGGGAACTCCGTACAGTGTGTTCCAATGTAGATATTATTCTTGGAACCTCACAAGTTCAAAATCGCCAGCATGAACATACACAAGAAAAATCATAACCGACTTTTTTTCATAAAAATAGAGGTTCTTCCTTAAATCCAGGGAAGCAAACCTCTATTTCTCTATTCTACCTTTTCTCCATCTACATACAATATAAATTTTTCAGGGTTGTGGATAATATCATATTCCCCATTTTCTTCATCTGATAAATACGCTATCTCACAGAATTGCTTATTATCGTTAAAGTCGTTTTCCGTCTTATATACATTGATCTGTAATTCTGTCGGGCATACCATATCATAAGAAAACTTTATAGACTGAAAAGAATTTTCCCTGCACATTTTTATAATCTGTTTTGCCAGTTCCTTTTTATCAGCAATTTCCTCCTGATTTGCTACAACTGTTAAATGTTCCGTAGTGTTAAATCTCGTACTATTGACTGCATCAGGAATTTCCGAAAGTTCCTTCGACTGCACTCTATAAAACCCACTACATATACACAATACACATATGAAACAAACAACTACCAGTACAATTCCTTTTATCCTCTGCTTTTTCAATCCATCTCCTCCTCATTGATATGGGTTCCGAAAACAGAACCTTTGTTACTTTCTATCTTAACCCTATAATGAGGGAAAGACAAGAAAAAGGTGGAGATAGCCGTTGATTAAATATGATAAATTGTGGCTTACCATGCAGGAAAGAGGTATCACAAAATACACTCTTCACAAAGAATATCATTTCAGTAAGTCCCTGATACATCGTTTGCAGAATAATGAAGGTGTCAGTATGAACACCATCAACACTCTCTGTAATATTCTGGATTGTAAAATTGAAGATATTGCAACACACTATAAAGACTAGCCCTAACTGATTATTCGGCACTGGCCAGTCTTTTTCTATGCAAAAAAGAAGCCAGCCACAACTGTGACCAGCCTCTCATTTTTATTTTTTTGTACGCTCCACGTCTTGTCCCATTATCTGCTGCATTGCTTTCTGTCCACTACGCTTGGCAACTTCTTCCTTTTTCTCATTCAGCTTCGCAAGAACGGATTCTTTTGGACGCTTCTTTTTATCTTTCGGTGCAGAATTATTTCTAAGTCCGTCAATCATATTATAATTTGCTTCCTCTGTAATTTCCGCACTTCTCAGGTATTCCCCATTTTCCAGATACTTCTGCCAGTTATCCAGTTTCGGTTTACTATTTTCTGTCTGTTCCTGCACTGGCGGATGCAGAGAATCAAGAATTTTCTGTTTTACCGCATCATCAAATCCATTATATGTGCTATCTACAATCACTTTGCCGTCCTGGTTCAAAACTACATACGCAACATCTTTCCCATACTGCTCATGTTCCATAAGGAAATAATTCTTGCCTTCTACCAGCAGATAATCTATTACTTCCCATGATCCGTCTTTTCCCTCTATTTCATAGCCAACCGTATCCTTCGTAAGTCCACCGTTTTCCGAAGATGCAACTTTCATAAAATCAGAAATCTCTATAAAAGCATCTTTATTTACATAGTAAACAGTCGTGATACCATTATCATTCAAGATCATCACGTCACTGGTACTGATTGCATGACCTTTATAATTATGTGGTTGTTTCTTCTCCAGCTCCTTTTTTATCTGCTCTGGCGTTTCTCCCGGTTTCATTGTTCCAAGATACACCTGTTCATAATTTTTCACCTGCACAGGAATCTGATCCTGTGCAAGTTCTTCATAGGTACGGAAAAGAAGGTTTCTCAATTCCGGCTTCTTTTTTAACTGATAAACTGCAAACTGACTTCTACTCATTCTCCATCCACCTCCAAGTCTGCTTTATAAATCTCTACGGTTCTTTCCAGCTCTTTGTATCCTTCATCGCTAAGATAATACAGCTTCTGAATTGTTGTAAATATCAGATACTTCATATCTTCATCCAGATAGGAAAAAATTTCATCCATAGCATTCATTGTCTGAATCCTGTCACCCGCATCAAAAATCGCAACAGCAATATATTCATCTTCCTCAAATCTTACCATCATAATGACACCTCTCCCTTCTTATGTGTTCTGGATTTTTCTTTCGTTGCAGTCTGTTCCTGCTCTTTTATTTTTGCCTGACGTTCCCGGAGTGCCTGAAGAACAGATTCTTTTCTGCTCTTTGGATGTGAAACATTTTCTTTCTGTATAGGCTTATCTCCAACTACCTGTTCTGTTCTTTTTGTAAGTTCCTGCTTCCTGGCAAAATATTTTTCCACATCATCCATTGCTTTCTGAACTAATGGACTTTCCTTATAGTGTTTAATCATCTCCACACCTTCCCGGTCTACTTTTCCCAGTCGCATAAGATCATACGGTCCGTCATAATCGCTTCCATCATGCAGTTCAAATCCAACACCTTTTATCCCATTCATACGTTCAGCGGGAATGGTTTCATAAATGTGTAAGGCTTCTTCCAAAGTAAGATTTTCGTGGTACTCACCCATAACAGGAAATTCCATACACTCCGCAACATAAAAAGTGATCGTGTCTTC
>NZ_QULA01000028.1:0-47005 GCF_003481595.1 Blautia sp. OM07-19 | reverse complement strand
CTTTCGGATAATTTCAGCTCTTTTTTTATCTTTCCGCATTTACTGCATTTTTTGCTTGACGGGAAAAAGCGGTCTACCTTTACTAATTCTTTTCCCTTCCAGGCAAGCTTATAATCCAGCATATTCCGGAACATCCCGTATCCATTATCCTGTATACTTTTCCCAAAATGCAGGCACTGGCTCATCGCTTTCATATCAATATCTTCCACCGCAACTATATCGTACTGGTCTGTGATCCTGCGGCTCAGTTTATGCAGATAATCTCTTCTCTGGCTGCGTATTTTTTCATGGCACCTGGCAACTTTCTTTTTCTGTCGCACATAATTACGGCTTCCTTTTACACATCTCGACAGTTTACGCTGCTCCCTTGCCAGCCTTTTTTCATTTTTTCTGAAGAATCCTGCTTCTTCCATCTCAATCTCTTCTGAAAACACAGCCATCCCCTGCATCGCATAATCAATCCCAAGTATTTTAGCACTACTGTAATCCTTATCTGCTGCTTGGTTTTCGCAGCTGTATCCTTCATACAGCAGACTTGCAAAATACTTTCCGGACGGCTCCATACTGACTGTCACTGATTTCAGACGGCAGTTTTCTGCAGGCTCCCTGTGTTTTTTCATGGAGATCCATTTTAATTTCGGAAGCCGGATCCGGTTATTTTCTACCAGAATATTTCCGTTGACTACATTTGTTGTATAGCTGTTTTTGGAGTGATGTTTTGACTTGAAACGTGGAAATCCAACCTTAGGATCACGAAAAAAATTCTTATATGCTTTTTCCAGATGGAGCTGAACATTTGCCAGCGCCAGCGAATCAACTTCTTTCAGAAATGGATACACCTTTTTATACATGGCTGGTGTATTCTTTAACATCTTCAAGGAGTATCTTCTGTTCTTCTGTTGGATAAATCCGGAAACGATATGCTATGTTCAATTCTTTTTCTCTCCCTGGGTTTCGATGTATTGACGGATCACTTCTACTGGTGCCCCTCCTGCCGTCAAAAGACAGAAACTCTGACTCCAGAACGCTTCTTTCCAAAGTTTTTCCCGGATTTCCGGATACTCTTTTTTCAGCAGCCTGCTGCTGGCACTTTTATAAGCATTGATAAATTTGCTGAGTTCTGTTTTAGGCTGTGCACGAAACATTACATGCACATGGTCAATATCATGATTCCATTCCTCCAAAACAATTCCATACCGTGGGGCAATATATCCCCATATTTCCTTTGCTCTTTCTGAAATCGGATCATTGATAACTTTTCTTCGATATTTCACCACCATAATCAGGTGATAATACATCAAGTACACTGAATGTGCATTATGATCCATATTTTTCATAAAACCAGTCCTTTTTTTGAATAATTATCTTATCGACTGATTCTATTATACCATGGATCTCGCTACCAAACAAGCGTTCTTTTTATTTTTTGCAATTCATCTCCCACCTGTAGAGGAAGGAGAATTCTTGCTATATATTATGTTAAAATTATAAAGGTAGTCAATGAAATCAAAGAAAGCATATCCTGTATTAAACCAGCGCTGTATCTATGTTTTATCAGACCATTATGATTTCGACAAGGATACGGACCGGCTCACACTCCAGCTCTGCGAGGTTTACGATAAGTTGCGTTCTTTTCTGCTGGCTTTGCTCTGTGGGTGCATTTTGCGATATACTCCTGAAGGCCCGCTGAAGTAAAGTACACACAGCCATTCTGCACATATTGCACATAAGAAATAAGACCATTGTTACGGGCCGCGTCCAGCGTTGCAATGCTGATACCTAAAATTTCTGCTGCTTCTTTTCGTGTAATAAGTTTTTCCATAAAGCATATTTCCTCCAATCTGTCAAGTTTGTCATCGTGTTTGTTCAAAGCCACATGAATACGCTGGCAGCCGAAACTGCCAGCGCATGGTATCTGATTTTGAACAGGAAGCTGCAAACGCTTCCTATTCCTATTTATATAACTCAGCTTTCATCACATTTGCCACGCCCCCTGACGATGGGAACACAACAGGTCTCCGCTGGCGCGGCTGTCATAACTCCGCAGCACCGTTCGTATCGTGTGCCGCAGGGTTCCCCCCAAGTCTTTGGCGGGCCGTGAGGAAGTATCTTTAAGCCCCCATGCAGTCATCGCGCCGAATCTGCCACAATCCGTTTTATGAAATCGTAGATCGCTCCGAAGAAGTCTTTTCATCACCTCCCTGACTGCTCCATCTTCGCGGCGTTTCATATTCGCTCGTACATGGGTTATGTACCTGTTATACTGTCTATTCGATTGTCAATGTACTGATGAAGGAGGAAAACTTGTCCTTCTTATTAACACTGACAAAAAAGGCAAAAAACAGGTGCATCAAATGAAATTTTATCAAAAATATTTTACAAGCTGCTTTAATCCACGGCGGATACTGTCTCGGACACGGCTTGGGTCTACACCTTCTACTTCGGCAATTTCATTTACCGTCATTCCCAGATAGTATCGGGCATAAATTCGCTTTGCCTGTTTCTCCGGCAGCTTCATCACAGTAGCATAGACCTGCTCCTGGAACTGTTTTTCCTCAAAGATGTCCTCCGGGGTTGCCGTGCGGAACACAGCGGCTTTCTCAATACCATTTCCGCAGTCCAGGGAATAGTGGGCCTTGTGTCGGTACATACGGCGCTCATAAGCCGCTTCCAGCCGCTGGGCTGTCTGGATAACATCCAACACTTCCTCGGTCACATTTACAAAAAAGTCTGTTGTATAAACATCAGGATAAAGTTCCCGAAGGTTAATTTTCTTCATTATGTACCTCCATTTCGATTCACGGGTGATTGACGGGTGAATAGAATGGAGGCGGAGACCGACACCGGCAGACAACCGGATCATCTCCGAAAAAACGGCAACAAAAAACGCCAGATTTCCGTGATGGAAAACTGGCGCGCCAAAAACAGCCACTATTGTACTGAATTACATGGAACAATAATGCCGATGCAATGTTATACTTGCCCGGAGGAGGAGCAATGCTTTTTTTAACTGATGTAGATCATGTGAACTTTGAAAAAGCAAACGAGACACGGCAAAATAACCTCCAATCGGCTACCGTGTCCCTGCAAGTCGTCATGGGATTGTGTAAACGCAAAGAAACGGCGGCTCTGAAAATCAAAGCCGCCGTTTCATAAGGCGCGTGAAAATATGTCTGCTGTACGACGGCTTTTTTTCTTTTGCCGTCGTCCGGCAGATTAACATATGAAACTATAATTCATTGATGGTTGCAGTAATCGACATATTGCGAATTCTCTTTGCAGGAGCATAAACGGACACAATAGCAGATATGAAGATAAAGGCAACGACAATTCCAAACCACAGGATAGGAAATCTCCACTCAATTCCAAAATAATGTGTAATTAGACGATTATATAAAAATCGACTAAGCGGGAGTCCAATGCCACATCCAACTATCAAACCAGAAATTGCATAGGTGTACGCCTCCGCAGAAATCATTCGTTTAAGCTGCCTATTATCCATACCAACAGCTCGCATTGCACCATACTGCTTAATTCGTGCAGATACACTCATAGAGATACTATTGACGATATTAAACAACGAAATAACTCCGATAATAGCTAAGAAGCCATAACAAACAATTCGTGCAGCCCAATATGTAGCATTATTTTGTTTATTGCCTTCACGCTGATCTGTAATGATAATATCATCGTTTTCAAGACTTCTAATTTCTGCTATTGTTTCTTCAGTAGCGTTTGAATCTAACTGAATTCCAATAAGCCCATACTTTGTACCGCCCATGATACGGTCAAATGTTTCCTGTGAGCAAATAATAATCAAATCATCTCCGAATAACCCTTGTGATAGAGTGCAAGTAATCTCAACTTCTTCGCCTGCAAACTGGATGGTATCACCGATGTGCAAGGAATTGTTTCTATTAAATACGGTTGCCACTTTGTTACTGTTCCCGTAAACTGTATCTAATGATCCCTGAGCAATACTACCTTTTGAGTAATCCAGAAGTGTATCATCATAAGAAACAATATTGATATGGTCTATTCCTGCTCTTGAAGATGTTGCAGGAATGTTTTCTACATAGCTACTTCCATAAGCATTTGCAACCCCATCTATTTTTTTGATTTCATCGACCAGGCTGCGCTCAATATCCATTTTGTTTGCATAACTGGATAATGCTATATCGGCTGATGTGACACTCAACGATGGAACAAGTTGCTTTGCAAAATCTAAAATTACAGAAAAAGAAAAAACCAGCATAATAGTTAGTGCAAATGAAGCCGTCATCAGAAACCAGTTTTTCTTTTTTTCAACCGCATGATGTATGCCAAGTGAATTATCAATTTTTCCTAAGCTAAACTTGATAGCGTGTTTAACAGAAGATTTATTAGCTACATTGCCAGAAACCGCAGATATGGGTGAAACTTTAGCAGCCCGCTTTGCTGGGGATTGTGCTGCTAAAAATACTGTTACCACTCCAACAACTACGCCACTGATAAGTCCAACAGGGCTGATCTGAAAGACTGGCGTTGTAGAAAATTCTCCACCAATTCCATAATGAAGTGTGGCACAAATAATCCAACTAATTATTGTTCCAAAAACCACTCCAATAGGTACCGCGGTTTTACACCAGTTCAATGCCTCCAAACGGACAAAGCGGATAATTTGTTGACGACTTGCACCAATGCAACGCAACATTCCAAAAAATTGAGTTCGTTGCGCAATGATGCTATTCATACTGCCAGAAATCATCAATATTCCTGCCAACAACACTAAAACAAATAGAATTGCTGCCAATCCGTACATACTCTGCATCGCTGTATTGTTGCTTTGCCCAGCCATGCCCATGACGCCGGTATTTTCAGAAATGCTCCCATCGGATAATTGGTACTGTGTCTGTAGTTCTGTTATTGCATTTGCCGCTTTCGCTGCACTTTCAAACTGCACATAATAAGTCAACTCATTGTTTATTACTCCGTTTTGTGCCATAACAGAAGTAAATGCACTTTGTGTCAGATAAGAGCCTATCAAATAAGTCTGATTGTTATAATAGCTTTCATCATCTGTGCCAAAGCCAGAGATTGTAAATGTCCGATCTCCAGCAGGGGTATGTAAGGTTACACTATCCCCAAGCTGTACTCCTAAAGCAGTTACAGAATTAGGTGTAAGCATAACTTCCTCATCATTTGCCGGAAATGTTCCTTCTACAATTCCATTTGAAATCTGAGTAATATAGACTTCATTGGTGCCATACAAAACAGTTCGTTTTTCGTTGACTCGGTACGGTTGTTCTCCTTCAAAATTAAATTGAGAAGCTACACCAACTGCTGTAACATCTGAACGATTACTGATTTCATCCGCATTGTTCTGTGAAATATTTTTTATTGCAATGTGCCAGTTTCCATGGTTACTTATCATAAAATCGCTTTCTGTTCGTATCATCATGTCAGCAACACTGAAAATAGCTGTGACAAGAAACACCGAAATGATAATACACAAGACAGTCATACGATTTTGCCGCTTGCGCACCTTTGCGGAGATGGGAATGAGACTAAGATAGCTTTTCATTCACGGCACCTCCCAAAATCAGTCAAAGTGCCATCCGATACCTGTAATACCCGGTCTGCCGTTTGCGCAATACTGCGGTTGTGGGTAATCATAATGATGGTCTGCTCGTATTTTTTCGATGTTTCTTTGAGCAATGCTATGACCTCACTGCTGTTTTGTGAGTCCAAATTTCCTGTTGGCTCGTCTGCCAGAATCAGAGAAGGACGGGTAATCAATGCGCGGCCAATCGCCACTCTCTGCTGTTGACCGCCGGAAAGCTGACTGGGTAAATGATTACGACGATCTTTCAAATTCAAAACCGTCAGCAGTTCCTCCAAATATCTCTTGTCCGGCCTTTGATAATCCAGCAACAGCGGAAAAATCATATTTTGTTCCACCGTCAACTCCGGGATAAGGTTAAACGCCTGAAAGATAAAGCCGATATTCCTGCGGCGAAATACCGTCAGTTTTCGGTCATTCATGGAAAAAATGTCCTTACCATCAATCAGCACCTTTCCCGAAGTTGGCATATCCAGCGCACCGATCATATTCAGCAGTGTGCTTTTACCCGAACCAGATTCTCCGACGATTGCCACATATTCTCCCTTAGGAACAGAAAAGCTAACATTCCTAAGCGCTTTTACAGCAGTTTCACCGCTGCCATAGGTCTTACAAATATTCTTGACCTCTAATAAATTCATAGTGCAAACACCTCTTTCTTATGTTCTTGCGATGTAGACAGGTAAGCTTCATTTCCTGTCTACGATTGAAAGAATAGCACCCTAATATTACTGTAGCCCTACAACCAGCCTACAATTTTGTAGGAATTGGGAAGTTCATTATAAAACTCGTTCCAATTCCTAATTCACTTTCCACTTCTATTAGGCCCCCATGAGCTTCGATAATCGCTTTTGCCAACGGCAGGCCAAGCCCGATCCCCTGTGTATCCTTTGAAAAACGGCTGCGATAAAACCGCTTGAAGATGTGATGTATATCCTCTGGGTGGATGCCGCATCCATTATCCGTTATCACAATTTGGACACCAGACGGCAACTCCTTCCACGCAACACGAATTGTTGCACCACTTTCTGTATGGTCAAACGCATTTTTCACAATATTGTCGATTGCCTCATTCAACCAATCACGATCACAAAAAAGAGAAAGATGATCCGAGCCAGACAGAATGATTTCTTTCTTTTCCTGTCTGGCTCTATATGCAAAATGCAGTTCAATATCCCGCATCATATCTGCAACATTTTCTGCGTTCTTTTCCAAGACAATGGCTCCGGCATCCAATCTTGTAATCTTGAGCAAGTTTTGCACCAGCGTTTCAATGCGGTCAAGTTCCTGTTCGGATAAATCAGCAAATTCTTTTACAGCACTTAATTCCATATCCCCGTCTTGAAGCAGACCATTATAAATATTCAAAGCAGCCAGCGGTGTTTTCAGTTGATGGGAAATATCAGAGATTGTATTTTTCAAAAATTCCTTTTCCCGGAGTTCGTTATCTGCGTGAGCATTTACGACAGCCGCCAGAGAATTGACGGTATGAAACAACCGATATAGTTCGCCCTCATCATCACATTCAATACGGGCATTGTGATTGCCGTCAAGATACGCATTGATCTGTGATACCGCCTGTTCCATGACTTGATTTTGCTTTTTGAAATAAGAACAACCCACCGCCAATATCGCTCCTCCTGACAATACGAAAACAAGCAATAGGAACAAAGAAAACCGCTGATAGCACAACCATAAGAACCCTTGTGTCAACAGAAGGGAGGCTACCCAAATAACGGATACTGCAAGAAACAATTTTTTGATTTCTTTGTTTGCAAATATTTTCATAGACCACCTCACCCAATCACATTCCATTTGTATCCCATTCCCCGAACTGTCAGGAGCATTTGCGGTTCACTCGGATTATCCTCAATCTTTATACGCAGCCGCCTCATATATACGGTAAGGGTACTGCTGTCAATATAATTCCCATCGCAGTCCCATAGCTTATCTAAAATCTGTTCTTTGGTAAGTACCATGTTCGGGTTTTTCATAAATAGACACAGCAACTTATATTCTGCGGCAGTCAAATCCAATAGCTTTCCATTCTTAAACGCCTGCCCTTGCAGCAAAAGCACTTTCATTCCGTTGGATTCCAGTTGTGTATCTGCGGAGCTGAAATCTTTTGCCCGACGAAGCAGTGCATTTACTCTGGATACTAACACTCCCAGCTTAAACGGTTTTGTAATATAATCATCTCCACCAATGTCCAAACCCATGATAATGTTCATTTCTTCATCTGCCGCCGTCAAAAAAATGATGGGGACTTTGGAAACTTGCCGCACCTTTTTGCAAAATTCAAATCCGGTGCCATCCGGCAGGGATACATCAAGCACCAGCAAATCATATTTTCCATCCACCCACAAACTATCTGCTTCTTTGAGGGTTCTGGCAACAACTAATTCAAATCCTTGTTTTTTGAACGCAAAAGAAAGCCCGTTAATCAGGCTCAAATCATCTTCAAGAAGTAATATATTACTCATGCTTTTGCTCCTTTCCTTGTTTTGTCCGGCCATCAATCGGCTTTTCCGCAGTTTTAGGGATCAGCCAAACACCGGCCATTTTCACAGCGCCGGGGATACGCCCACCAGCACAATAATAATTTACCCTACGAGGTGTCACGCCCCACTTTTCGGCGGCCTCTTTCAATGTCATATAGTCCATTTCGCACCTCCACAGAGTACATTATAGTTCTTTGCCTCGAACAATACAAGCTTATCACCAATCGCAGCTTTATAAAATCGGCATAATCGTACAGTTTTCCAGGCATAATAAGGTCATTCCATCATATAAACCGGAACGATACAATATTATTGAGGTGAACGATTATGCCGATTGATGATTTAACTGCTTTAGGGCAAAAAATGCGGGAAGCCCGAAAGAATAAAGAACTGACACAACAGGAACTTTCTGATCTGAGCCATGTTTCTGTAAAGCAAATCGCCAATATCGAAAAAGGGAAAATGAATCCTTCCTATTTGATTTTGAGAGCATTGGCAAAGGTCCTGCACATCTCTTTAGATACACTTATAAATCCAGATGTTTCTCTGGAGGATGAGGGTGTCAATCAGATGAAAATGCTTTATTCCAGCTGTCCGCCAGAAATGCGTGACACCCTGCTGCATCACACCCAGGAAACGGTGAAAGAACTGACAGAGTTGTCCGAAAAATTTGAAACGAATTGAGCCAGTGAGTGAAATTTAACGATTCTCTCACTGGTTCTTTTCAATTTCGGAGAAAAGAGGCAAGCAATGCCTGTGTTAATACACACAGGCCCGCAGGGAAGAAAATCCCTTTGTGATTTTCCTCTCCGCTTGCTTGTTGAGGGCAGCGCCCCCAAGCCCCTTTGAACACAGAATATCATTCTGTGGCTGCGCGTTCTGCGAACGCTTTTGACCAGGACCAGCTTACCGCTGGCCGTGGTCTTTTTCTTTTTCAACATCCTGTTCTACCTCCATTTTCAGCACCCGATCTACATTGGCCTTTGCCGTTAAAAGTTCTCGCATTTCCTCACGGGAATGCCGATACTCGGCATAGGTCTTTTTCTTTTCTTCCAGCAATTTCGCGTACTCCGTCTGCAACTCTTTGACCTTGGGCAGCTTCTTGACGCCCATCTCATCAAAGGCATTCTTAGCAGCCTGGTGGAGCAGAATTTCTTCCTCGTGTTCCTCCCGGAATTTCTTAGAGTAGCCCGCCTTGCGGTATGCCACATAGACCTCACGGGTCTTGGCATAATTTACGATGTGAGTACGCAGAACAGCGATCTCTGCCATGCGCTTTTCAGCCGCTTTGCCAGAAGGAACTCTGCATCCGCAGTCCGGCTGTCACACGCATAACTGGTAATGAGTTTGCCGTTATCTGTTTTCTGTGGATTTGCTACATAGTCGATGATGTCACTGATCGCCCGACTTTCTGTGCGGCCTTTGCCGACATGAAGCGGCATGATTCTTTAGTTGCCATAAAAAGCCCTCCTCTCAAAATATTTTCTCTGAACTCTTTGTGCCTATCGTTGAAATAAACTCTCCTTATGGGTATAATATAAAGAAACTACCAATACCTCAAAGGAGGGATTTTATGATAGAACAGCTCATTGCTGAAGCAACCGAATGTGATTTCAAAGTTGCACTTGAAATAAAGAAACCCAAAAGCTGGTTAAAAAGTGTCAGTTCCTTTTCTAATGGAATCGGCGGAACTCTGTTTTTCGGAATCTCTGATGACCGGAAACCTATTGGCTTGTCCGATGTTCAAAAGGATGCTGAGGCGATCAGCCGCTTAATCAAAGAACGAATCACACCATTACCTCAGTTTATCTTAAAACCATTACAGGAAGATGGTAAAAATCTATTAGCTCTGGAGGTTTCTCCCGGCCGCAGCACCCCATATTATTACAAGGCAGACGGCGTGATGGAAGCATATATCCGTGTTGGAAATGAAAGCGTAATTGCCCCTGATTACATTGTGAATGAACTAATCTTAAAGGGAACCAATCAGTCCTTTGATACCCTAACAACAGACGCGGTAAAAAAGGATTACAGCTTTACACTTTTGGAAGCAACCTATCTGGAACGGACCGGTCTCCGCTTTGAGCCATCCGATTATGTTTCCTTTGGTTTGACTGATAAAAATGGACTCCTGACCAATGCCGGAAAACTCATGACCGATCAGTACACGGTTTATAACTCCCGTATGTTCTGTACCCGGTGGAATGGCTTGGAAAAAGGCTCTATCTTTGATGATGCGCTGGACGATAAAGAATACGAGGGAAATTTGATTTATTTACTGAACAGCGGCAGTGAATTTATTCGCAATAATTCCAAAGTCCGTTTTGTCAAAAAGGCACAGTATCGTGTAGACAAACCGGATTATGCTGAACGAGCTGTGACAGAGGCTCTTGTTAATGCGCTTATCCATCGTGATTATATTGTGCTTGGCAGCGAAATCCATATTGATATGTTTGATGATCGGGTGGAAATCACATCTCCGGGCGGTATGTTTGGCGGCGGCTCAATTCAGGAATACGATATTTACAGTATCCGTTCCATGCGACGAAACCCTGTGATTGCTGACCTGTTCCACCGCATGAAGTACATGGAACGCCGTGGAAGTGGCCTACGCAAAATCGTCAGTGAAACTGAAAAGCTGCCTGGATACACAGCGGCATATAAGCCTGAATTTTCCTCAACAGCGACAGATTTCAGAGTCATCTTGAAAAATGTAAACTACATCATGTGCGGTGCTTCCGCACATGATACAGCACATGATGCCGCACATGATACATCTGTGATCAGCAAACAAAACTTGCTATTGAAATTTTGTGCAGACCCTAAAAGTCGAGATGAAATGCAAGCATATATTAATGTTTCCAGCCGTTCTCACTTCAGCAAATATTACCTCAAGCCTTTATTATCTTCTGGTAAACTTGAAATGATGTTTCCAGACAAACCCAAAAGCAAAAACCAGAAATACACTACCGTTCATTCCAAATAACCAAGAAGCAGGGCACTGGGTCTCATCTCCCATTGTCCTGCTTCTTTTCATTCCAAATTTATTCACATCATTTACCCATACATCCAATCCTGGATCGCAAATTTCAAATCCTGCACCTTACCCAACAGCCAGATCGCCGCAAGCGGCAATCCCATCGGGCTAATCAAAAAAGCTATAACCAACAAAATCACACCATTCTGCGGGGAATAGGTAATAATCACAGCCGCGCCAAGCAGAGCAATTACCGTGCTTAGTAGACCAAGCACCAGACTGGATATGTAGATCAGCCCCGTGCAGAGCCAAACAAAAAGCGTCAACACCAAAATGACTGGTGCAGTTATGACCAAAATGACTGGTGCAGTTATGATCATCAGCAGACATTTCAAAAGGTATACTAATCAGCCCTAAAATACCAATAGTTAAAAATACAATACTATAATTTCTATCTTTTTTGAAAGGAGTTTTATTGTTATCAATTTTTTCAACAACGTCTCCTGACTTTAACATTTCATCAACTGGAATATCAAATTTCTCACTTATTAGAATAAGTGTATTAATATTTGGAACAGAGACTCCCATTTCCCAGTTAGAAATAGTCTGCCTGGAAACATTGAGGTCTTCAGCAACCTGTTCCTGTGTAAGTTTCTTTATAGTACGAGCATTTTTAATTTTATCAGCTATCATAATTCTGTATACCTCCTTTCTTCCATGAGATTACAGCAAACGTAGTAGTAACGTCTATCAAAAGGCTTTTAGATAAAAGCATGTAAAATTTCTTTTACATAGCTTAATTGCAGTCTATTTAGCTTGTTTCTTGACTACTCAGGAAAAATATTTCTACCCTCGCCCCACCTGTATTTTCAGAATTTGAAAGTTTAATACCTCCACCATATTTTTCAGCCACAGTTTTTGCAAAAAATAGTCCCATCCCATAATGGGCTTCGCCATTTCTACTTGTGTCATCCATAAAAAACTGCTCTGTGCCATGCAATAATGCTTCTTTTGTAAATCCTGATCCACTATCTTCCACAATGAATGTCAGCTGACCATCCTGCTCCTTTGCACCAATATAGATGATTTCCTTTTCTTTCGTATGCTCCACTGCATTCTGAATCACATTCATTACAGCCCGAAACATTGGATCATAAGCAATCGTTACCTTTTTATCACTTTGCTGTGCCTTCCAGTTTATTTTCTGATGGCAGATTTCTGCCAGCCCGAGTGCCTGTTCCTTTATATCTGCGAAAAAATCTTCTAACCTCACCGTTGTATAGGTAACATCACTGCAATTCCATGATTTTGTGACATCTATCAACTGTTTTACATAACTTTGTATCTGTGTTGTGCCGTTCAAAACATAAGTGATATTATTCTTCTGTTCTGTGGTCAGTTCAGTCTCTGAAAGTAGTTCTGCATTTCCCCGTACAATCGTAAGAGGTGTTTTAATATCATGCGCCAAAGCAGACATCTGTTGTTTCTTTTCCTGCTCTGTTTTCCACTGCTTTTCTAAAGATTCTCGCAATGCATCTCGCATATCATCGATTGCCGATAAACAGTCATCAAACTCTTTGATACCGGAACAGGATGTCTCATATTCCAGATTTTGATCCTTTATTTGTCTGATTGCGTCTAATACAGGCTGCATCTGCTTTTTGATTCTTTTTCCAAAACGTATGGACGGAATGATGATAATCGCTACCGCTCCAATCACTGACATAATACTCATCACATTCTGTGGTCCTATAAAATGCTCCCTCAAAAAAGCTGAATGATATTGAGGTGTCAGGCGATATTGCAATACAACATATTCATTTTCCCTTACAATTACTTTATAAAAATATTTCCCGGATGCGTTTCCGTACTTTGCAACATTCCATGCTATCTGTTCGTATTGTTCTGACAGATCTCCACCTATTTTCTCTCCATTCTCTGAAAAGATTACATAATCACAAAGTGCAGGAATCATCTCAGCAGTTACTTTATCCGCACGTAAAATCGTATCATATGCTTCATTAATCTTTTGCTCTGCATAATTCGCCGGATAGATACAGCCCACACTAATCAAAAGGTACAGCAGCAGCCAAGCAACAATCACCAAACCTACTAATGATCCAAGCATGACCAGTACATATCTCATAAAAATCCAGCTGAGTGCATTGCTTCTCTTTACTCTTCCCATTTATATCCAATCCCCCAGACTGTTTTTATCGGTGTATAATCATAATCCGCAAATTTTGCTCTTATATTTTTGATATGCGTGATAATGGTACTGTCATTACTCTCACTGTCAAAACCAAAGACCTCTTCTAAAATCTGTTCTTTCGAGAAAACCTGTCCCCTGTTTTTAGCCAGGAATTCACAAATTTCGTACTCCGCTTTCGTAAGAGGAAGTTCTTTATCATCAACCAATAGTTTCTTTTGAGATATTTGAATACAGACCCTCCCCAAAACCATCCGGACAGAATGTTCCCTGTGCTCTCTTCTAAGATGTGCATGAATCCTTGCCCGAAGTTCCATCACTCCAAATGGCTTTGAAATATAATCATCTGCTCCCAACGAAAGTCCGTTCACCAGACTTTTTTCCTCCGTTTTTGCGGTAAGAAACAAAATCGGACAATCCACAAGTGCCCTGATTCTTTTGCATAATTCAAAGCCGTCCATTCCAGGCATCATAATGTCAAGTAAAATCAGGTCATAACGATGTAATTCTTCCATATTAAGTTTCAGCGGATTACTTACTTTGGTAACCAGATGTCCATCCTTATTCAAAATGCTTTCTATCATTTCCAAAATTGCCGGTTCATCATCAACTGCCAGTATTTTTGCCATAGTTTCCCTCGATTCTATTCCGATATTCTGTTTCCTTCCCAGTGGTTTACCCACCAAAAATAGTATACCATACTAATCCCTGTAAATATTAAGCAACCTGGTATGAATGACAACCATTCACCTACACTAGTTTCTCCCAATACAGATTGCAGATAAGTATATGGTACTCTACCCGTCCAGCAGACAAATACATATTTCCACACATAATCTCCAAGTCCGGTAAGCATCAATGCACTAATTAGTCCTGATATAATCCCTGCTCCAATGGATACCCCTTTTCCAAACTGAAAAGCCAGAATCAGCTGCCACAGATAAAGTGGAACACTGCTTCCCCACAGCAGCAATGCTGCAAATATGCATCCTTTCATGATTTCGATATCGCTTGATGCGATTCTTCCAAATCCAATTCCGAATATGATTGCTGTCAATAGGATAGAGCACAGACACAAAACCAGTAGCATCAACAGTTTCGATAAAAATGCTGCAGGTTTATCCGGTAAAGACAACAGATTTTGAAAATCACCTGCATTTTGTTCCTGTTCCATCACACTTGCTGTAAAAATTCCAATAAGTACCGGAAGTCCTGCTCCTATTGCCTGATAAAATGCAATCACTTTCATATTTTCATTCCATGGTGAAAAAAAGTAATATATTAAAAATATAACGCTGGTTATAATCGGAATCAGTAAGTGTGCCAGAATCACAGATGTTCCTTTCATCTTTCGCAAGTCTGCATTAAGAGATCTTCCAATCATCTTATTTCACCTCTCTTCTCTCAAACCATTTCAAAAACAGAACCGTTACAAAAACAAACCAGATGATTGAGAGACACATTCCCGGAACAATGACTCCCGTATCCAAAAGAGGATTCCCTGCTTCTGCGGCAAGTCCATTTGGTAAAACATGAAGCAACGGACACATCATTCGCATAGGGATTGCAGAAACAAGTACATACCAGATTCTGGTTTGTGATATTACCACACCGCTAACGGTAATAAATAGGCAGACGAACAGGTTTACAATCATTCCAAATCGTTCACTTAAAAATAAAGCTACCGGAATCTCCCATAACTCAGAAACCGTCAGAAACAATACTGCAATCAACGCTCCTCCAACTGGAACATGTGTCGTTAGAAGAAAGCCTCCAAGCGTTGCTCCTGCAAACACAATCACATTAGAAAACAAAATCATGTACCCAATATAAATAATTTTCCCCAGCAACAATTTTCTTCTGTCTGTGGGAATAGTCATTAAATGATAGTATTTTATCTTTTTCTCCTGCGCCACAGAAAGATAACAAAATAGAGCAATCATCCCCGGCAGCAAAAGTGTATACCACCAGTTCCAAACACTTTCTGCATAAGCATTTGTCATCCCAAGAGTAAATATAAATGCCATGACAAATGTAAGAAGAGGAAATCCCCAGATAAACTTTTTTCGCATGGTTCTTTTGGCTTTTTGATGTTCTGCTTTTATAATATTAACCATGGATTTCACCTGCTTTCTGGTTTTTTCTCACCACATTCATAAACAAATCTTCAAGATTATCTCCCTGCTTTAATGCTCCTTCGTATCCTAAGATTCCACCTGAAATAATCCCGACTTTATCTGCAAGTAACTGTACCTCTGAGAGAATATGACTGGAGAGAATTACAGTGATTCCCTGTTCCGGAAAAGACCGGATCAGCTCTCGTAATTCCTCGATTCCTATTGGATCTAATCCATTCGTAGGTTCATCCAATATCAAAAGTTCCGGTTCTCCAAGCAATGCCATTGCAATGCCTAGTCTTTGCTTCATTCCCAAAGAAAACTGTCCTGCTTTCTTCTTTCCGGTGTTTGTAAGTGATACAATCTGCAAGACCTCATCAATTCTGTTTTCATCTGTACCAAGCAATAATTGTCTTACCTTCAAATTCTCTCTGGCGGAAAGATTTTCATAAATAGGCGGATTTTCAATTAACGCTCCTATTTTTGATAAATCTTTCCTATCCAAAAGTTTTCCATCAAAGTAAATCTTGCCTGCAGTTGGTTTCATCATACCGGTCAGCATTTTCAATATGGTAGATTTACCAGCACCATTCGGTCCAAGCAGTCCATAAATCTGTCCCTTTTCTATATTAAGTGAAACATTATTTACCGCTTTCTGTTTTCTAAAATATTTACATAGATTTTGTGTCTGCAACATCATTTTCATCTTTACCATTCATCCTTCCTTCTATATTTCATTTCTTACTGAAATATAATCTATCAGGAAAAAATAAAGATTTGATGAAGATTTATTCTCGTATGGAATAAACCATCAATTGAATATCATTATCAGAACTCGGCTTTCCACTGAAATCAGCAAAACTGTTACAAATACGAAGTCCCAGTTTACCGAATATCTCCGTGATTTCATGCAAACTATATAACCTTATAGGATTTCCTTCTTTTATTTCAGGCTTATAAAATGCTTCTCCATACATATAGTCTACCTGCCCATATATCAGTGTTTTTCTTTCCTTCTCCCATTCAAAAGCAGATAATGTAAGTCCCTTTTCTCCTGCATCCCATAACTTACACGGGAAATGTGTTTCTGCATAGCTTCCATTCATGATATCCATAAAGTGCTTTCCACCTTTTTTTAATGCTTTCGCAATGACAGAAAAAATCTTATGATTTTCCCCATCGTCTTCAAGATATCCTATTGCTCCATCCGCCATATTCAGCACAACATCAAATTCCTTATCAAATGTGATCGTGCGAATGTCCTGACAAATGAACTTTGCATTCAAATTTTCTTTTTTTGCCTGCTCGTTTGCATAATCTATGTACGCCGGTGTAATATCAATACCGGTAACATCATACCCACGTCTGGCAAACTCCAGTGAGTGCCGACCAAATCCACATGCAAGATCAAGTATTTTTTCCGTTCCTTTTAAATGTAACTGCTTGATTAGAAAATCTACTTGTCTGTTGGTGTCTCCTACCCATGACATATTCTGAATATCCAGCGTCCAATTTTTCTGATACCAGTCTTTTTCCATTGCTTTCATCTAAATTTACCTCCTGCTTTTCATCATTCAAAAATCTGTCCCGGAAGTTTTTTCTTCTCCATATACGGGAGCTCTCTATCAAATGCCTCTGCTTCCTTTTCATTTACCAGATAACCTGCTGGTGTTGCATATTCACCTGTTATGCCATCCAGATAACCCGAAATCAGTTCTTTACATAAAAAGAATGAAGCATTATCCCTTTCTTCCAGACCATGGTAACGAATACCAAATTCACTTGCCTGTTTAAATCCGCTTTTCCCATAAAAATCAATATTTCCTTCAAAGCATACTGCTCCGCATCCAAGCTCTTTTGCTTTTTCTAAAGAATAATCCAGTAAAATCTTTCCATACCCTTTCCTTTTAAGCTCCGGTGCAATACAGATCGGTCCCATAGTCATAATGGGAATACTTCTGCCATCATCGGCTACAATCACAGCCTTCATAAACATATTCTGTCCAATCAGATGTCCATCTAATGTCATAACAAAATCCAACTCTGAAACAAATGCCGGATCATTGCGAAGCTGATGGAGTACATAATGTTCCAGGCAGTCTGGTCGATACCCCTGCCTCCTTCCCAAAATACCCTTCCAATGCCTTCTCCATAATCTCCTGCACTGCTCCGGCATCCATCTGCCCAAAATACCTCTCATACAATTCCACCGGCAGCTTCACAGACACACTCTGCGGCTTCTTCTGTTCTTTACCCGCCAGCACACTCTCAATTCCTTCTTTTGTAATCTCCTTTCCCATCTTTCGCAGTTCCACTGCCTGCTTCGGTTTCAGTTTCTTTCCCTCAGCCTCTGCTACCTGCTGGATCAGCTTCTGCATCTTCACATTCAGATAAGACAGATCCACAGCAGCTACCATTGCCAGCGTCCCCTTATCCACAGCATCTTTAAACTCCGGAATCAGCCGGTCCAGCCGCATGTATCTGGCAATATTCCTTCCAGTCATTCCATATTCCTCACCAAGCCCATCACGGCTTTTCTGTGACTTGTGGACATCATGTCCACAGGTTCTCTTTCTGGACTTGTGGACATCGTGTCCACAGGTTTCTTCCAGAGCCTCAATCTCCTGCCGGATATCATTCCGTTTCCCCTGACTGCTTATCTTCTCGTAACGTGCCACCAGCACTGCTGCCTTCTCTGACGGAAGCAGTTCCGCAAAAGATCTCTGCAACAGGTTTGTCTCGATTACATATACGTAGGCATCCTCATCAGACAGATCTGTCTTCACTATCGCCGGCACTTCTGTCAATCCTGCTATCTTTGCCGCATTGGTTCTGTTATGCCCTGCAAGCATTTCATAACCCCTTGCAGCCTTCCTCACGATCACCGGATTCAGCACACCATGATCCTTGATGCTCTGTACCATATCTTCCAGGCGGTCTCCCTCATACAGCCGGAATGGATGATCATGAAACGGATGGATTTCCTCAACAGGAATAGAAACAATCCCGTTCACAGGCACTGGCGTATCCTTCACCGGATCCTCAGCAAGAAGATCCAGTGCGTCCTGAAATACTTTTCTTTTTGGCGCATTAGCTTTCATCCCCAGTCACCTCCTCTGCCAGATTCCGATATGCTTTACAAGCCTTATTCTCCGGTGCATACTCCAGAAGCGGCTCACTGTAATAAATTGATTCTCCCACCTTTACTGTATTCGGTATGATGCTCTTGAAAATCCGGATCTGTCCATCAAAAGTTTCCGTCAGCTGTTCTGTGATTACCTTACAGAGATTTGTTCTGGCATCACACATAGTCAGCAGGATCCCTGCAATCTGCAGGCGGTCATTCAGTCTGCTTCTGACTTTCTTCACTGTCCGGATAAAATCCTGCAATCCCATCATTGCCAGAAGCTGCGGATTGACGGCAATAATCACCTCATCAGCCGCCGTCAGTGCGTTAATCGTCAATGTTCCGAGTGATGGACAGGTATCTACAATAATATAGTCATACAGCCCTCTCAGCGGCTCCAGAATGCCGGCCAGCATCTTCTCTGAACCCATTTCCATCCGCAGCTTACTGTCCACTGCTGAAAGCATCATGGATGATGGAATAAAGTCCACACCATTTCTGCTCTGAATAAACTCTGACGGATCCGGCATTTCCTCATCTTCCAGCCGATTCATCATCAGATGTCCAATCGTCACCGGCACAGCCGCAGAATCTTCTATTCCGAAGCAGGTTGTCAGATTTGCCTGGCTGTCAAAATCAACAGCCAGAACCCTTTTTCCCATCTCAGCCAGTGAATAAGCCAGGTTCCAGGAGCTGGCAGTCTTGCCAACTCCCCCTTTAAATGATCCGCACATAATAATCCTTTCCATACATACTCCCCCTCTCATGCTTTCTTTCCATAACAGCCGGCACTCTGCTCCGCCACATATTTTGCAGTAATTTCTTCTTTTTCATTCTGGTATCTGATTTTCAGTTTCTTAATCTCTTCATCCATAAATGCTGTTTTTGCTTCCTGCTCCTGTGCTTTATTCACATCCGGTGTGATAATCAGCTGACCATTTTCACATTTCACCTGCACATAATCCCCAAGATGAAATCCCAGTTCCTCCAGCCACTTTCCTTTTAATGTAATTGCCGGAACCGTCTCATATTTATAACCGCTCTGTCCACAAACCTTCATGTTTCTTACATTTTTCTTTGCCATAGAATTGACTCCTTTCAGACTTGACTAATAGATTTTTAGATAAAAAGAAAAAGCCGCTGACACGTTATCTTCTAACGCATCAACAGCTTCTGTCTTGCTTTGTTTCAGTGTATTATTCGGTTTTATTTAGGCTCTTTACCATCTTTAATACGGTAATAATCATCCATATCCACGCTGAGTTTTACCGTGGTATCTGGTTTTCGGTTGCTCAAGAGGCACACAGTCTCGACGTGTGTTGTCACTAACATAGGAACACACATCCTTTACCTCGTCTACGATATGGGAACACATTTCTTTCGCTTTTTCTACTGCTTTTGATTTCTTCCCAAATCGTTCTTTTGCGTTTCCAATTTCATTTTTGAATCCTGTTTTATATACGAAAATGATTTTATAGGGATCTTTCTCTCCATTTTCATCGTAACCACCGACAATAACTTTTTCGATGATACTTTCAAATATTCCTCTGTCAAATTCTTCTAAAATCTGATTTTTTGACAATGCTTTTCTAAAATCTGCCAGTCTTCTTTGCAAGCTGCCTTCATTGTCATATTGTTGTTCCAACATACTTAACTGTGTTTTTGCTTCAGACAATTTCTTTTCATACCCCACATCTGTTTCCTCATAAATGTCTTTAGCCACAACACCCTCTAAATAGTTTTCCAGCAACTTTTTTCTCTTATATTGAATATTATAAACACTTCTATTGAGTTTTTCAATTTTATCTTCTATCGAGTCCTCTGATAAAGTTTTCTCGACTCTCTTAATAAATTCTTCCAACACATCTTTATGATCTGTACATAACATACGGTAAGATTCAATAAAAGCATCTTCTATAACCTGCTCTGGAATTCCTTTACTATCTGGACAAAACCTTTTACCATGTTTTGTTGATTCTACACATTGCCAAATAGTTTTTGTATATTTCGAACTGCTATGCCACCTTCTCCTTGATAAATTCGCACCGCAAAATCCACATTCAAGCATACAACTAAAAGCATATTGTCTACTGAATTTTTCTCGTTTTCCAGGTGCTACTCCCTTTTTGCGTCCTCCATTACGGCGTTCCCGTATCTCCTGAGCTCTTGCAAATTTTTCTTCTGATATAATCGGTTCATGATGATTTTTGATATAAAACCGATCTTCTTCTCCAAGATTTTCCAGCCTTCTTTTTGATATCGGATCTACGGTAAAGGTTTTTCCTAATAAAATATCACCTTTGTATTTTTCATTATTAATAATTCCCATTACACTGGAAGAAGTCCACGGATTCCCTTTAATAGTTGGAATCCCCTGTTCATTCAGTTCCCTTGCAATCATCGTACTTCCAGCACCTGCAACATATCTGTCAAATATGTATCTGACCGTTTCCGCACCTTCTTCGTTAATAGACAGCGACTTTGTTACTACATCGTAATCATATCCAAGGCATCCCTGAAAACCAACAAGTTCTCCACGTTTCATCTTCATTTTCAAACCTTTTTTTACATATGCAGATGTATTTTCCACTTCCTGCTGTGCAACAGAACTTAAAATAGTCAGTAAAAATTCTCCATCTTTTAAGGTATTAATTTTTTCGACTTCAAAATATACCGCTATATTTCTCTCTCTTAACATTCTTACATATTTTAATGTATCTAATGTATTTCGTGCAAATCTAGGAATACTTTTGGCAATCACTAAATCAATATTACCAGAAAGGCATTCCTGAATCAGTAATTGGAATTCTTCTCTTTTATCTGTTTTCGTGCCTGTAATTGCTTTATCAGCAAAAACTCCTGCAAAAACCCATTGCTTATTACTCTTTATCAAGTCCGTGTAATATCTGACCATTGAATTATAACTTTTAATCTGATCTTCATCATCAGTACTAACACGACAATATGCGGCAACTCTTAATCTATCAATCTTTCTTCCCGTAGAAGTATCCTCACCAGCACCCTTCGCCTTAATGATTTCAACTTCCATTTCACCGCCCCTTTCTTTTTGTGTTCCTACCGTAGTGTTGATATAATCTTACAACGCAACACTCCGATAGTCAAGCGGTAATATTAGAAATAACACCATAATCTTTTTTTAACTTTTTCTCTACCAGCTGATACTCTGCTTCACTTATAAGTTTTAACGAGCGTAATTGTTTCAACATTGACAGCTGCATACTGTATCTCAACAATTTTGCACTATTCATTTTCCCTCTCTATTCTTTCTCATCTACTTTTATTCAAAAATCCTGCAGTAGCTGTCGGGTAACAGCCTCATTGGTATTTCACCATCTTCTCAGACCGGGCAGCTTTCCCGGAAGTATCATTAACAAAAACAGTATCTTCGCTACAAAAATCCCACTTTCTGATCACAGTCAAATATTTATCGCTCATGCCTTTGCTTCCATATCATTTTGATACCATTTCCACTTTGCGTCACGATGTCGCAAAGCAATAATGCAGACAGTCCTGGCGTATCTACTGTATAGCTCCTCTGTTTCATTCGTCCTGCAGGATAAATATGAAATTTTCAAGGTACAATGATTGCTCTTTTTATATCAATTTACGAAAGGGAGTCGTTCAGATAAAAATTATGCAATCTTAAATTTCAGTATTTTAGTAATCAATTTTGTTTCAAGTCTGCGTCTCAATGTTTCATCCACACAATAATGTAAATTTCCGTATTCATCATATAATTTTCTGGTTGATAACACTGCAATATAACCTTCATAATGTTTCAAAATCCTGTTAATTGCTTCCACATCTCCGGACGCTGCCGACACAATAATATGATACGGTAGTAACTTTGTATTATTTCTTTTTTCCAGTCCTGATCTCCTCCATAATCTTTTTTAAAGCTATAAGGGAACTTGTACGATGATGATGAATGGTACTTCTTACAAGATTCATATATTTTGCAATTTCTGTATCTGTCATATCCAGAAAAAAAGATAATAAAATTACATTTCGCTTCTTTTCCGGCAAAGACTTTAATGCTTCACCAATCAACTCATCTTTTACTTCTATGTCATAATCAAAGACATGGAACATTTCTGATTCAACTATGTAATCATCCATGATTTCCAGTTGTCGTAGTTCCTTCTGCGTTAATTCCGAAAAAGAAATTTCATATTTTAAACGATAATTTCTTTCTCTCTCATAATCTATCATTTCATTCTTCAACAGGGTTTTGCAGAAACTGTCAAACTGTTTCCTTATTCTTGACTGCTGTTCGGAAGAAGATTTCTTCATAAGAGATCACCTCCTTCCGTAACCACCTGAAGCAGAGTGAAATATCTCCCTTTCACTCCATAGCACGAATGGATATATATCCAGCGTCGAACACCCGACACTGTTTTTAAAAAATATTTTTTTATATAAAAAACGCCCTTACAGGCCGATACCCATAGGACGTTGTTTATATCTGATATTAAATTTTCCCCACATGTCTCGAGTGGGTATAATGCACTCTCAACTGCATAACTATTTACATTACTTAAAATGCAACTTATTTATCTGCCTTTCCACGCATTACGCAGGATTGGCTTTGATTAGCACCAAAAAATCCTTTCAACAGTTCAGAATACATAGCTCTCCCAAACATGTTCAAAGGATAAAAACACGAAAAAAAGCCTTTGAACATTGCGTTTTTTTATATGCAATATCCAAAGTTTCTTACCTTTTCTAAAAGTGCATGATACCCCTCTAATATAGTGATTTATTAGTGCATTTTCTTTCTCTAAAGTGAAATATACACTATACATGGAGGTGTATGATATGGCTAAATCTAAGAAAATTGATAAAGACATGGGTTTTCGCCTGAAGAAAGCCAGATTAGACCAAAAGCTGACTTATGATGAGCTATCCGAAAAATCCGGTGTTTCATCAAGATATATTAAAGAGATTGAAAATCATGGCAATGTTCCAAGTCTTGAAAAACTCGGACAGCTCATTCGTGCTTTACACATCTCTGCCGATCCATTTTTTTATCCAGCGGCTCTGAACGATAATCTGGATTACCAAAGGCTGTTGATCTATCTTTCAGAATGTACTCCCGATCAGATAACCACCATCCTTGCACTTGTGGAAGCCTATCTTCGTACATATAAAACCCATGAAACAGAATAGCAGAAAGATTTCTATTTTTTCTGGATTATTTCTGAATAATTCTGGATAAAACAGGGTGGTCAGCTTGTCTGTAAGCCTTCCACCCCGTTTGAACTATTTTTCAGTATGCATAAGCAGTTCTTTTACTTTATTTCTTTTTTTCAAAATTCCCAATCCTTCAAATATCTGTATCGTATCTATCATTCCCTGATAATACGCTCTTTGTTCTTCTTGAAAATGGGCATGATCCACAATATCCATATATTTTTCCAAAAGCTCCCTCTGTTCTCCTGAAATCTCTGCCAGCAACTTCTCATATTCCTGATTTGCCTTTTTTAATTCTTTAGCTGCATTTTTCGCTTCTTTCGTACAAACGGAATACTCACGCTCTCCTGCTTCGCTACGAAGCTCCTCCAATACCTCTGCCACCATTTCAAATACTTCGTTCATTTTTGTATCCACCTTTCCATATAAGTATTGCATTTTGCAGGCAGTATTATCAGTCCTTGCATTATTTTCAACAACTTTATTCTCTTATACTTCATCTTTAGAAGTATATTATCAATAATATTCCGTAAAATCAATCATGTAACACTTCATCTTTAGAAAGTTGGTGTTTGAATGAAGATTTACTGGAATCAGGAAAGTAATTCCAAGAACCTTATCGGACAACGTGTAAAAGCCCTACGAATCGAAAAACATATGTCGCAAAAAGCATTAGCCGAACAACTACAACTGGCCGGATATGAATTCAGTGACCTTACCGTACTTCGTATCGAACAAGGAACACGTTTTGTACCGGATTATGAAGTCGTTGCTCTTGCAGAATTTTTTCATGTATCTTGTGAATATCTCTTGGGTGTTAAAAAGGAAAAATAAGCAGTGATCTGGAATATTTTCACAGACCACTGCTTAAATTTTTGTTAAAGCGATACCCAACTCCCCATACTGTTTGTATGTAAATCGGTTTACTTGGGTTATCTTCTATTTTCTCACGTAGATTACGGATATGGCTCATGACGATGTTATAATCGCCGGAATAGGATTCCTTCCAGACAATATCATAAATCTGCTCCTTGCTAAACACTCTACCTAGATTGTTGGCTAACAGATAGAGGATTTCAAATTCTGTAAATGTCAAATCTATTTCCTGTTTCTGCTTTCTTGCCAAACGATTTATATTATCTATTTCTAATCCATTAAAACTCAAATTTGTTTTTGCATTTTCAATTACTTGAAATGCTCTTGCTCCCGTATTGACACAGGATATTATATGATTCAGGATTTCTTCCTCACTATCTTCAAATGTCAGTATTAACATTTTCCCATGTAATCACCTACTTTATTTTTTATGCATAAACTTTTAACTAAAACAAATCTGCCGTACTGTGACATTTTTCTTTTACCATCACACAGCTAAAGATTATTCAATATTCAATTCAATGTTTCCAGTAAATTCCTCACACTCAATGCCGACATAATTTCCACCATCAGGAAGCGTAATTGTGTCACTATAAGTTCCGGTTGTTTCAAGCAAAGTGACTACTTCATCAGCTCCAGAAATCCAAAATACTTTTGCAGTTCCCTCCGCAACCTCCAAAGTGCAATCAATAGACAAATCCTTACCAGCTTCTCGCTTTATAGAAGTTCCTCCAAACAAATACTCTGAATCTGAAAAATTCTCATAATCAGCCGTATAAGTTCCCGTATAATCATCAATCCCTTTTTCTTTTGTTCCTTCCAAAGATAACTTTCCTGTAAGCTCTATGACTCCAGCCGACTGAACGATATTATTATAATGATTGAGAATTTCATCTTTTGAACAGCCAGAAATCATAAAACTTCCCAAAAGGACAAATGCCAATGCTAAAACTATTTTCTTAATAAAATCATCACCAGCCTTTCTTTGGTGCTACCTTTTTGGCCTTTTTCTTTGTTTGGGTTGCTTCTCGCTCTTTCATGCACAAAATCAAGATGGCAGAAATAACGACAGCAAGCACAAGACTGCAAGAACAGCTTCCGATATTCCAGTTGACTGCAGTATCATAGCTGCGGTAGCCTACCATTCCAAGACTTGCGGTAATCGGATAAAGGTTTGCTAATGTCATATTTCCTGCGGCAAACATCCCTCCATATCCATAGACAAAAGCAATGATTACACCGACTAAAAAGCTACCTGTCCTCCGACAAGTAAGAGCGATAATCGGCAGAACCGCAAGATATAAAAAGAAATTAACCGCAGTAATCTGCAAGGCTGCTTTTAGAGCTAAGGAAATCTCAAAGCCTGGAAATCCCACAATCATTTCCGCTATGATTGTAAACAAGCTGCATATCAGCCCGAAAGTAATAGACAATACGCCGCACACAATCAATTTTCCGGTCAGCAGCTTCTTAAAAGAAATCGGCACAGTCAGAATATTTTTCAGTGTGTCATCCGTCTGCTCACGAGAAATCATATATCCAGCAATTAGGCTGATACACATCGGAAAAATCATGGACATATTGTTTTTGATGACCTGTTCTGTAAGATAGGCGAAATCCCAAACGGAACCATCATTCGCCATAGAGGTAAACAAGGTCAGCAGGACGGATAGGAGCATGAGTGCAACGCCCGCCCAAAGGATATGATACCTTTTCAATTTATAAAATTCTGTTTTTACAATGCGAACCATGTTTATTCCCCCCTCTGCTTATATAATCTGTCAATCAGTAAGAACGAAACGAATGCCATGATTCCAAGAATGAATACAACTTGAAATGTTGAAGGAATTAGCCCTGTCATTTGCTCCAAGTCCATTTTTATTCCATGAGCCGCCATATCTCCCGCACTCCAAAATGTAGTCAGTGGCGTGGGCAGAAGCCATAACATGGTTTTAGGCAGTGTGTCAAACAATGCCGTAGCACTCATGTTCAGAACGCTGTAAAAGACACACAGCAAAATGGAAAAAACATAGGTCTTACTGAAAAAGACAACAAGGACAATCAACGGGAGTGTTCCTGCTGTAATGAAGATCCCCGTTTCAACCGCCAAAAACAGCTTATAACCAATTCCATAAACTTCTAATGTTCCAATTCCGCAAAGAATTGTTGCAATAGTAGAAGCCACGCAAAAAACAATTCCAAAGATAAAAAGGACAATGATCTTTGCAAGTACCATTTGCGTGCTGGTTACTGGAATTGTACGCAAATTTTTGAATGTATCGTTGTCGCGTTCCATAAAAAACAGGATGGCGGCAATCACTCCGATAATGCAGGGCAGTAAAAACTGGATACCATATCCCAACACCATGTTAAATAGTCCATCGAAAGCATCTGCCCGATCCGTATATCGCTCCATCATAGAGGGCGTTATCATCAGATAAGTCAGCGGGATTGGAAACAGGAACGCAGCCAGAATAATCAGCGGAATAAATTTCTTCCGTTTCAATTTCAAAAATTCGCATTTGATTAGTTTAAGCAATTCCTTCGCCCCCTGTCACACGCTTGAAGTAATCTTCAAGACTTTCTTCACAGGTATGTGCTTCTGATACCTCCAATCCGTTTTCTACAAAAGCAGTTACAATTTTCCCCACAGGCAGCTCCATATTGTGTAGACGCAGATTGTGGTCGTCTTGTATGGAAAAATGGGTTTCATGGAAATTGCGTTCCAAAATTCTTGCCGCCTGTGCAGTATCAGAGATCGTAAACCGGATATGTTTACTGCTTTTTTGCTCCAACTCAGCAAGGCTTTCTTCTTCCAGCAGTGCACCGTGGTCAATAATTCCAATATCGTCAGCCAGCAAGGAAATCTCCGAAAGAATGTGACTGGAGATTAAAATGGTTTTTCCTCTTGCGTCACAAAGCTCACGGATAAAAGAGCGTACTTCTGCAATACCGATAGGGTCAAGCCCGTTGATAGGCTCGTCCAAAATTAAAAGTTCCGGATCGTGCATGACTGCAAGGGCAATCGCCAACCGCTGCTTCATACCAAGAGAGTATTGCGAAAACAGCTTTTTATCCTTGTAAGGAAGTCCGACTAAATCCAGAGCGTCTTTGATGGCATGGTTGTTTGGTACTCCACGCAGGGTAGCAAAGATACGCAGATTCTCCGTACCGGTCAGATTGGGATAAAAACCAGGGGACTCAATCAAACTTCCAATGCGGGGCAGCAATTTCTTTTCATTTCCCTGCAAAGACTTTCCCCAGATTTTGACCTCACCGGAAGTCGGCTTCGTTAGCCCCAACAGCATTTTCATGGTTGTGGTTTTTCCGGCTCCGTTTCTACCCAACAGACCATAAATTCTCCCACGCTTGACATGGATATTTAAGTCCGCCACACTCTTTTGTGAGCCGTATTGCTTTGTCAGATTTTTTGTTTCAATAATATAATTTGAATCCATATTCAAAACCTCCTGTTCTGTAAGGTATTCTATCACGCCAACCTTGCATTAACCTTGCCACAACCTTGCATTAACCTTGCAATTTGAAATCCGACAAAATAAACAAAAGTTCCCGTCACAAGGACGGGAACCCGCTTAAATCTCCAAGGGAAAACGCAAAGAAAATTCAGTTCCTTTTCCCGGTATACTTTCAACAGCTATGCTTCCGCCCATTTTTTCTACAAGTTGATGGACAATGGAAAGACCAAGACCGCTACCTTTCTCAGACCGACCTTTATCGCACTTATAAAGCCGTTCAAAAATGTGTTTCAAATCTTCTTTCTCAATTCCAACTCCATTATCTGCCAGCAGCAACTCCATGCTGTTTTCCTTCTTCGATAGGGAGATTTTAATTTTGTCCGCATGGCTATGAGCGATGACATTTTGAATGAGATTATTGATGATTCTCATATAGCTGTCTATATCCAATCTTACCCGGACAGGCTGTTCGGAAATATCAATGTCATAATCAACCTGTTTATCCTCAAAAATCGGTATCCAGTCAATCAGGATATTCCTTGTAAACTCTGCGGCCTCAATGCTCTGGATTTCCAAAGCAAACTCGTTGGAATTTAACTTGAACCAGTCAAAAAGCACATCAATATATTCTTTCAGATCGTGGGCTTTCCGGCGAGCAGTTTCAATATAATCATCCCGGTCTTTTCCCGTGACAATACCTTTGTGTGCAGCATCAAGATACCCGATCAGAGTGGTAAGAGGCGTCCGAACATCGTGAGAAAGGCTCGTCATAAGCTGGCGGTTGGTTTCTTCCGTCTGTCGCACAGCAGAAAGCCTGCTTTCATAAGCCACAACGATCTCATTGATTTCATAGGCAAGAGGGGCTGTTAGTTCATTTGTTGCAGACAAAATACGCCGATTGCCATTTCCATTTTTCACATCAACCAATGCATCGGTCATTTCTGCTATTTGTTTTTTTATACGCCGAACGAGAACGATGGAAGTCAATACAGCCACAACAGCAATCACAATGGACAAGAATACGATGATTTCCATGCTGACTACACCTCCTTGTTAAAGCGATAACCGATCCCTTTGACAGTTTGGATGTACTTTGGATTGGAGGGGTTGACTTCTAATTTTTTACGAAGCCGACTGATAATCGCCATAATGTTACTGTCATCATAGAAATATTCTTCACCCCATACTTCTTCATAAATCTGCTGCTTTGTTAAAATCCTTCCTTGATTTTTTACACAATAGAGCAGCAAATCAAATTCCTTTGGTGGAAGTTCAAAAGTGCCGTTTCCCGTAGTAACGGAACGATTTTCAAGGTCAATTTGTAATCCATCAAAATTCAGCTTTTGCACCGTTCCGGCTTGCTGATTAAAGCGAGTGTAACGGCGAATGAGGGACACAATACGGGCAATCAGCTCATCCATATCAAACGGCTTTGTCAGATAATCGTCCGCTCCGGCCCGTAACCCCCGCACCTTAGAAATGCTGTCATTTTTGGATGTGAACATTAAAATTGGCAAACTATGCTCTTTACGGATTTCTTCCAGTGTTTCAAACCCATCCATACCGGGCATCATCACATCCAGTATTACAAGCTGATATTCCTGCTCTTTTAATTTCTGCAAGCCCTCTTTTCCGGTATTACAAAAATCGGCTGCTATATTTTCCGTTTGTACGCTGCGCTTAATTAAGGCACACAGTTCTCTGTCATCATCTATAATCAAAATTCTATTCATGGTACAATTCTCTCCCTTGTTTTGTCCGACCATCCACAGGTTTTTATGCTGATTTTGGTATCAGCCAAACCATTCCCATCTTTACAGGTCCTGGAATACGTCCACCAGAGCAAAATAATTTATCCAACGAGGTGTTACTCCCCATTTTGCACTAGCTTCTTTTAATATCATATAATCCATATCAATTCCTCCGAATATTATTATAATTCGTTCTTTCGAATAATACAATCATATGCCTTCTACATTGGCACATCCTTCGGGAGTGCATGAAAGGATACTTAGCAAACACTTCCTATGTCATGACACAGACGAAATTTCCCACACTTTCCTAACATCTGTACGATTAAATTTCCATAGGAAAGTCTTCCTGCATTCTTCTGATTTTCTTCAATTTTCCGCTAGAATATCTTGACTTTTCACGCCGTCTGTATCATTAGTTAAATTTTTTCATGTATCTTGTGAATATCTCTTGGGTGTTAAAAAGGAAAAATAAGCAGTGATCTGGAATATTTTCACAGATCACTGCTTAAATTTTTATTAAAGCGATACCCAACTCCCCACACTGTCTGTATGTACATTGGTTTACTTGGATCATCTTCAATCTTTTTTCTAATATTTCTAATGTGGCTCATAACAATATTGTGATCGCCGGAATAAGGCTCTTTCCACACAATGTCATATATCTGTTCCTTACTAAATACTCTGCCCGGATTTCTTGCTAATAAATGCAGAATTTGAAACTCTACACTCGTAACTTTAACTTCTTTTTTTCCTCGATATAGTATTCGTCTTGAAACATCTATTTCCATTCCTTCAAAAACTAATTTTGTGCAAAAATTTTCTTTTATCATCTGCGTTTTATTTTCAAAACCATCTAAAACTGAAATAACTGCATTTAATAGTTCGTCCTCATTTTCCTCAAGAGAAAGTAATAATAACTTAGCTATAATCTGCCCTCCTTCGTCAATTACTTATAATATTCTTCTATGTATATTCCCCCGTCCATCTTTTCGTTTTTTAGTTTGGATTTTATTTTTGGAAATAGGTCAATATACCCATTCCATATAAGAAATTCTATTCCAGCGTTTCTATATATTCTTCCAAACAAATTCCTTGAGAGTATATTGCCGACGCAGCTTCTTTCCCGACGTATCTGTAATGCCAAGGTTCATTTATAACACCTGTTATATCCGTCTTATTTGAAGGATAACGCTTTATAAAACCATATGTATGAGCATTTTCCTCAAGCCAGTTATAAACATCATCTCTTGAACTTTTTGTAGTATCTGCGTTTATATCGACTGCAATACCAAGCTGATGTTCACTTGTTCCAGGAATTGCCACCCATTGCTCTGCAAGTTTTTTCGCTTCGGACTTCGATTTTCCCTCATTTTCATGTGCTTCTATTTTTTCGTTCATTAGTTGCTGCTGTTCTTCCTGTGTCCTATATCCCTCTCTAACAAACAAACCATATCCCTGCGCCCTTGCAGCATTAAACATTTCCTGCAACTCCGGGTAAATTCTGGAATCAACCTTTTTTCCATTTGATAATTCTGTAAGCTGTACTTCATAATCAGCAGGAATATAATTCTCACGATTTACAAGAATCAGATTCCAGCCATGATCTTCACTGGCCATATGGTGTGTTATATTTCCAAGAAAAGGCGTTGTTAAAGATGAATGAAGAACCTTTCCTGCCATCACACATAACATTACTGTAAATAACAGGATAAAAAGTTTTTTTACTTTAAATTTTTTTCGTCTTGCATATCGTTTCAATTATTTTATCTCCACCTTTTGGTATACCCTGTACAGTATCGGCTGAAAAATCAAGCATACCACTGCATATACAGGAACAATAACAGTTGCTATTGTGGTTACTTTACTTCCCAATGTTATAAGTCCAGCTTCTTTGATATCCAAATAAATTTCTAATAACTGGTCTGGAAAGAAAGAGCATAATCCAGGCAATGTAATAATTCTGCTTAAAAATGGAAATGCACATAGCACAATGAATGGTACAATAACGGCAGTTGGCGTAGAGTGTGTAAACGCTGATGCCAACATTCCGAGTGTAGCTGCAAATATCGTTCCTATATATCCACCCAGAACAATAAACAGATATGCCTGTAAAAAAGTAATATTATAAACACTTCTCCACAAATCCAACTGGATTGGACAGTTTGCACCGTCTGCACCTAATATAAAAAGTACAATAAACGTATATAGAAATACAAACATCAGATAAAATCCCGTAGCAATACAAAAACCTGCTCCTACCTTTGCGGAAATCCCCTTGCTTCTTCCAAATCGTGCAGAGAAAAAAATGGAATCTGCTTTTGTCTGAAATTCATCTGAAAATATCCCGGATACAAGAAAACCGATCACTAATGCCAGCATCAGAATAAAGGTTGATATATTTTGTAGTAATGCAGCCCAACCGTCCATATATTCATAGTAAAATGGAGTTTTCAGTTCTTTATATTTCTGAATCATAAAATCTTTTTCTGCCTGTGTAAATCTTTCTTCTCCAGATTCAAGCCAATTTTTTAAAGTAGAAATTCTTCTTTCATAGATTGTTCCAACTTCATCATCAGAAATCTGATCCGTTACATAATAATTATAATCTCTGTAATCGCTGAAAGCATAAATAATGACATCCATAATACCTGCTACGCCTTGCTTTTTTGCATATGCCTTATTTTGTTCTGTAATGTCATCCGACAATGCCTCTTTCGAACTGTTAATTGTCCTGTTCTCTTCCAATACCTTGCTTAATGTATCTGCTGTTAAATAACCTGCCCATTGGTTTTTGGCTTCTCTTAAATCTCTTGCAGCCGAAATTCCAACAGAAGAATTTCCATTTTCATCAACATACTCCACTCTGTTAATCGTTAATATACTGGTTATCGCAAGTATTACGAATAACACTATGACAGCAATTCTATTTTTTGATTTAGAAAACACTTTTTTAATTTCATAACGCAGCATTTTCATCACCTGCTTTCTCTCCAAAATAATATAAAAATACATCTTCCAGTGACGCTTCTACACGCATTGCATTCTCAACCGGTTTTTCGTGAGAAATAATTCGCAGCATAACCTGATTTATTTCTGATTTCATATTGGAAATTTTATATTTTTCCATAAAATCAGATACCCTGTTTTTCGGCACAAGACATTCCCATACTGTTTCTGTCATAGAATTTATCAGTTCGTCAATACTTCCTTTATGCAGAATTTCCCCGTCTTTCATCAACCAAATTTCATTCGCAATATACTCGATATCTGAAACGATATGTGTCGATAATAATACCAGTCTGTCTTCTGAAAGTTCGCTAATCAGATTGCGAAATCGGATTCTTTCATTTGGATCAAGTCCTGCTGTTGGTTCATCAAGTATTAAAATCTTAGGATTATTCAACATAGCCTGTGCAATTCCGGCTCTACGCTTCATACCACCAGATAATTTTTTCATTTTTTTATGAGCTACTTTTGAAAGACCAACCTTAGCAATCAACTCTTTCACACGTTTTTTTACGACAACAGGACGGATTCCTTTCAATGCAGCAATATAAAGTAAATAATCCTCTACCGTAAATTCAGGATAAAATCCAAAATCCTGTGGTAAATACCCCAACAGCTTGCGATATTCACTGTCCATGCTGAAAATATCTTTTCCATTACAGCATATCGTTCCGCTTGTTGGCTTTAAAAGGGTACACAACATTCTCATTAGAGTTGTTTTACCTGCTCCATTTACACCTAAAAGACCATATACCCCATTTGTCATAGTAAGATTTATATGATTGACTGCTGTAAAATCTCCAAATTCTTTTGTTAAACCATCAAGCTCTAATTTCATCAAATGACACCTCCAAATATTGATTACAATTCTTTAAAATACGATATATCGCAAAAGCAATAAAAAGTATTGTTACACCCAGCAGTGCTGACCAGATGGGAACAGTAACCATGATATATACATTTTCATTTAAAACAATAAAAAGCCATACTGCACTCCATATCACACACAGAACAATCGCAACTGTTTCACTGAAAGCGTGTTTACTGCATAAAATTCCAAAACAGATACAGGCCGTTACACAAAGCGGAAAAAGAAATTGGACAACTAATTCTGATAATTCATAATGCAAACCTGCTGAAGCGACTTCTAAAAATACAGTTATGAAAAAAATATCTGTAATACCAAATAACAGCATACGTGTAGCATATACCTGTTTTAATGAATAATAGGAAGCAGCTTCTATTTCCATACATTCACATGACCTGTTTTTCCACAGTTCCGGAATAATAAGGATTACAAATAGCGTGGCTACAACACCCATACTTCTTTTTAGATATATTTCATCATGAATAGAACTTAAAGCAATCCATAATGCCACTAAAATCATAAATTGAAGAACCCACCACCTTTTTTGTATCACACGAAGCTGTGTCCACAAAAAGTCATGATAAGAAAGCATTCGTTCTTGCTCTGCCATAAAAAAGGCATTTTTAGATTTACAAATTGTTTCCTGTATTTTTTCTTCGCTAGCTTCCACTTGTATGCTTTCCCTATATTTTTTTATCTTTTCTTTTTGATTCATCGAATTCCTCCTTCCCGAGAAGTTCCCTCAACTGTTTCCTTGCTTTTTGCAAACGATACTTTACCAGTGGAAGTCCAATTTGCAATGTATCAGAAATTTCTGTTAATTTTAGTTCTTGAAAATAATAAAGAGTAAGTACTTCTCTTGATTCATCTGGAAGTTGTTCTAAAACCTGTTCGATCAAAACTCTATTCAAAATTTGTTCTGTTTGATTTTCTTCCACAAGCTCAATTTCTTCCAGAAGCATTTCCTTTGTTTTCTTCAAATAATCTTTGCATAGGTTACCTGCTATCGTATATAAATAATTCAGTGTTTTCCCTTTATAATGATAGTCGGGTAATTTTGAAAAAAAACGTATAAAGGTTTCCTGCGTGAAATCCTCCGCATATGTTTGATCAAAACAATGATGATAACAGTAGCTTAAAATTTCTTGATAATACTTGTGGACAAACAAATCAAAAGCATTATCATCACCTTGCTTCATTTTTCTAATTAGTAGAAAATCATTATACACAAAATCCTCCTTTCTCATTATTAGAAGTTCAAAATATTTATTCCGTTCTATAAGGCATAACGATTGAGATATGCAAAAAGATAGTCCAAATAAAAATTTTATAAATTATGCACTCAACCTCAAGCATATTTTATTATTATAACTGTCTGAGTCACCAGCCTCAACTATACCACTACTTCTCAATACCTTTTTCCTCTGATTTTCTATGAAGTTAAATTTTTCATGTATCTTGAGAATATCTCCTGCGGAAAAAGCAAAAAATAAACAGTAATCTGGATTATTTTCACAGACCACTGCTTAAATTTTTATTAAAGCGATACCCAACTCCCCACACTGTCTGTATGTACATTGGTTTACTTGGATCATCTTCTATTTTCTCACGTAGGTTACGAATATGGCTCATGACAATGTTATGATTGCCAAAATAAGGTTCTTTCCAAACACGATTGTATATCTACTCCTTACTGAATACTATTCCGGCATTTTGTGCTAACAACAATAAGATTTCAAACTCTGTGTAAGTCAACTCAATCTCATTATCTTCCCGAACCACAATCCGCTTATATTCATCAATGCGAAGTCCATCAAATATCAGTTTTCGTTTATTGACAATCTGCTGTCGTAAGACTTCTGTTTCCTCATTCAAACATGATAAAATATTGTTGATAATATGTTCTTCGTTATCTTCAAAGGACAAAATCAGCAACTTCCCAAAAGCACCACCTTCCTTTATGCTTTCCTTTCTATGATTGTAAACACACTACACCACTTAATTCAAAGAAATCGGATAAAGTTGAAAATCAGCGAAGCAGCATTTATTAATTACTCCGCTGATTTACTGCTATTCTTCCCGTATGGCAGGCAAAATTTCCGCTTTCTTTAATTCAACTTTGGCATATGCTACAAAAATCAGATAAATACCTCCCATAACAGCAACAAGCGCTATGAGGAACAGCCACGGCAATTTCAACGAAATACAATGGTTTACTGCATCCAAGCGTTGACATGCTGCGATGCTGATAAGTCCTCCAAATGCAAGAGAAACCAACAGGGAGCCACCAAGGTAACTACCAATCTCTCGGTCTAACATTGATTTTAGCTGCTTCTGCGTTGCTCCAACGGCCTTCAGCAGGCCAAACTCTCGTTTCCTGTTCTGAAAATCAACCATAAGCATATTCATAAGACTGATACTTCCAAAGACAAACAGAATAGCAGAGGCCATATACAGAGCATTTATAGAGGCTCTATATTGATGCTGAATATTTTTTATCGTTTGATCAATCGTATTTACTTCTATTTTTCCATTTTCATCCGCAATCTCCTGAACTGCAGTCAAAACTTCGTCAAAATGTCCGTCTGAATTTTTGACTGCCAGAATACCCGTCTGCTCTGTTATTCCTGTCAGTTTCTCTGCTGTATCATAAGTCATCATGAAGTAGGGACTTCCGGGAACGACCGGGCTATTCTCCATCAAATCAGACCTGTTGTATGTGCCTACAACAACGGCTTCCACATTAAAGATACTGCCATCAAAAGATCTGCCCTCAATCTTCAAAGTATCGCCAACCTGTGCTATACCTTCTTCAACCAATATTCCATTTTTCTCAACCATATCGTCGTAATCTGCCGTTCCAGAGGATAGCACTGCCTGCTTTTCTTCCGTCTGCTCCCGGTTTAAGGTTGGAAAGAAATCTGAAATGCTCGTGATAGAACCACTTCCGCCCGAAAAAGTAACCGTCATATAAACGCTGTCGAATGCAGTGATTTTTTCTACCCCGTCTATCTTTTCTAATTCCTGCATCAGTGTCTGATCCTCAAGCGGATTTTCTTCCAGCTGCAATTTTGCACTTCCGTATGGCTCCGCTTCGTTATCAAAGGAACTACCCACTGTATTTTTTATTTGTATAAGAATGTTACCAGCTGGATAATATTTAAAGCTCGCCTGTTTTTCCGGATCAATAGAACCAGCAACCGTAGAAGTAACCAGTAAAAGAGCACCGCTCACTCCAAGCATTAGCAGTGTCAAAGCTGCCTTTTGCCTATTTCTTTGTATATTTAATTTTGCCAGATGAGACGGCGTAAGTTTCCGATGCAATTTCGGACTGTTTTTTGCCTTTCCGGCATACGTGAGATATTTCGCACCCTCTACCGGGGAAGTGTTCATTGCTACCCGGACAGGCTTAAAAATGGCAATATTCACTGTCATAAAGGCTACTGCGGCGATCAGTACAGCATAAATAACTGTTGTTTTCAGCTGAAATCCGTCAGGACAACCAATAAATCCAATCAGTGCGCCAATGACAAGACCTAGAGGAATACCCGTCAAGGCATATAACCGTCCCTCTTTTCCTGCCATCCGCTTAATCTGCCTTTTTGTCATGCCAAGTGTCCGCAGTTGCCCAAACATCTGAACATTTTTTACAATCTTTGTGTAAAAGACACCATAGACAATCGTTGCCGCCAGAATAGCCGTCAATGCCGCCAGTAATGGCACTGGAATCGGAATACCCGATGTGATCACCCCCGACATAACAGCAATATATTCTGTAAGCATTACCTGTTCCTCGACGATGCCTGTATTTTGTATTGCTTTGCTGGCAAAATCAAGAATCGCCGTGGAGCTTATGGCATCTGTATTCAGCCTTGTATATGCTGTAACCTGAAAAGAATCTTTTGCCAAATCTCGGGCAAGCTCTTTACTGACATAAATAAAATATCCGTTGCTTTCCTTTGTGTCGTCCAGAATACCAGAAAGCGTATATTCCGCTTTCTGCCCTGTGCCGGTCACGTCAAGGGAAATAACATCGCCAGGTTTATACGCTTTTCCTAAAAAGTCAATATAATTCTGCGGAAGCATAATCTCATTTTCTTTCTGCGGCACACTTCCCTGTAAAGTCTTTTCTTCCTGATGCAACAAGTAATCTTCATCTCCATAAGCAACCGTAATTGTTTTATCATCCACATAAAAAAAGCCAATAGCGGAATATTCTCCGATCCATGAAATATCTTTGTTTTGGCGCAGCAAAGCTGTCTGTTCATCCGTAACTCCCAAAATGCCAATCTGTGCTTTATTCCTCTGTGTGTTCTTAAATTCCTCTTGTGTTCCTGTTGATATTAGGATAATCGAAAAAACCATACAGACAGAGAGGGCGATTGTCAAAAGCAAAAAAGTCTTGCTTCTCTTATCCGCTTTCATACTCCTATCTGCCAATTTCTTTACAATGGCGCTTGTATCATTTTCAAAAGGCCAAGTCATAGCCGTCACCTCCTTACTCCATGATTTTTCCGTCCTCAATGCGGACAATTCGATCCGCAAGACGGGCAATGTCATTATTGTGGGTAATCATCACGACGGTTTGCCGGAACTTGGCACTGGTACGCTTGATAAGTCCAAGCACCTCAGCGCTGGTCTTGCTGTCAAGGTTGCCAGTCGGCTCGTCAGCCAGCACAATGGCCGGTTTGGTAATTAGGGCACGGGCAATCGCCACACGCTGTTGCTGACCGCCTGAAAGATTATTTGGCATATTTTTTAATTTATTTTCCAACCCCAGCAGGTGAATAATTTCATCCAAAAACTTCTGATCCACCGTGTCCCCGTCCAGCTCCACCGGCAGGACAATGTTCTCATATACATTCAGAATGGGAACAAGGTTATAATTCTGGAAGATAAAACCGATGTTGCGGCGTCTAAAAATGGTAAGCTGCTCGTCGTTCTTTTTGGCCAGTTCCTCGCCACGGACAACCACGGTTCCGCTGGTGGGAGTGTCCAGTCCTCCCATCATGTGAAGCAGAGTGGATTTTCCGCTGCCGGATGTTCCCACAACGGCCACAAACTCGCCGTCTTCTACGGAGAAGTTTACACCGTCCAATGCGCGGGTAATGTTTGGCTCTGTGCCGTAATACTTTTTCAGGTCAATGGTTTGTAAAACGCTCATATTCAAAACTCCTTTCAAGGCCTTCTGCCTGTTGATAAGGGTATTGTAAAGTCCAAATGTCCGCAAAATGTTACAGCTGTCAAAAAATTTCATTGAAACTGCATTCTATTTTATCGGCAGCATAATGGAAAATTCTGAACCCTTGCCCGGCTCTGAAACCACTTTGATATAGCCGCCCTGCTGCGTTACAATCTCCCGGGTCAGATACAAACCAATGCCCACGCCCTGCTGTTCATGTACTTCTTCTTCACGATAGAAGCGCCGGAAAATAGCCGCCTGATTGCTTTCGGAAATACCCTTTCCCGTGTCGGCTACTTTGATTTCCACATACATTTCCCACAGTACCACCGACACCGTAATTTTCCCACCTGCCAGAGTGTACTTCACCGCATTGTCCAGCAAATTAAAAAGAGCTTCGGACGTCCACTTGCTGTCATGGGAAATCGTCAAATTCTCCGGGCAGTCCACTGACACGGCAATTTTCTTTTTCTCTGCCGCATACACGATTCCACTCATAGCCTGTGCCACGGTGTCAAAAAGTCGGCCCGGTTTCTTGTCCAACTGAATTACACCTGTTTCCAGCCGTGAAGTTTTCACCAAAGCCTGAAAGAGAAAGTCCAGCTTATCCGTCTGGTTGCGAATTCCCCAGATAAAGTCCATACGCTCTGACTCAGGCATGGGTCTCTCCAGCAATGTATCCGTCGCCATTTTCAGATTGCTTACCGGTGTTTTCACCTGATGGGAAATATCTGATACAAGAGCCTGTAACTCCTGCCGTTCCTCGTCCACAAGACGGCGGTTTTTCTGCATAATCTGATAAAGCCTTGCAAGCCGGTGTCCAATCCTTGCAAGCTGGGTTTCGCTGTCCTCTGGGCGTTTTGGTGCTTCATTCCCAGCAATCATGTGGTCTAAGGTCTGGCACAGCTCAGCGGTAAACTGTGATAGCCGCTTTCCAAACGCCTGCGTCAATACGAACATTCCTACAAATGCACACAGCAGCAATGCCCCACCTGTCAGCAGAACTATCGTCTGTTTTGTCACAAGGAACATGGCTATGGTGATTCCGGACATGGAGAGGATAAGCCCCAGTGCCACCCACCCAAACATTTTCTTTACCGAGAGGTTCTTATACTTCATTTTATCTCACCTCCCGTCCATTGATATCCCATACCATACACGGTCTTGATATAGGGTGCTCCGCAATCGGATTCGATTTTGTTGCGAAGTCGGCTAATGGCGGTTGTCAAAGTATGTTCATCCACATATTTCTCATCTATATCCCACAGTTTTTCCAAAAGCTGTCCACGAGTCAGTACCTGCCGGGGATTTTTACGGAACAGGTTCAGCATTTTGTACTCCATTGGAGATAAAATCAGGGGATTTCCATTCAAAGAAGCCGTCTGCTCCGAAAAGTCCAGAAACAGCCGTCCATCGTTGTAAATATCTTTTGCCGGTCTATGGTGTTCCAGCATGGCGAACATGGCTTTAATTTTCCGCTGCAATGCCCCGATCACAAAGGGCTTTGTGATGTAGTCCACTGCGCCCATCTCATAGCCCCGTATCTGGTCGCTCTCCTGATCGTTGGCGGTCAGAAAAATCACAATGGTGTCCGGGTACTGAGGCTTGATTAACTTACACAGTTCAAACCCGTTACCGTCCGGCAGATTGATGTCCAGCAGCACTAAATCAAATTCCCGCTGGCGGATGGCATCGGCTGCGTTTCTGGTGTTTAGAACAGAAGTCACATCGTAGCCGTCTGCGGTCAGGTTATAGGTCAACATCTTATTTAAAAAACTGTCGTCCTCGACAATTAAAATCTGCTTCATATCCTCACTTCCTTCGCTTTTTTACAAATAGTATAACAGGAAAATGTCCGCAGAATGTTACATCTCCGTAGATTTAATGATTTTTTGCTGCCCTGCACATAATCCCTGCCGTACTCGGTGCTTCATACGCCCCGTCTGCTCTCAGACAGAGAAAGAAATCCTTTAACAGAGACAGCCGATAAAGGAAACACCGCCAGCTCGTAATTACTGACGGTGTTTTGTTTTAATAATTACATTCTTTTTTGATTTCATTCTCTATACGATGAAACGAAATGTATACTTTTATTCTCTGACTTCATCTATAATTCTTGACTGTTGACTGGCTCGGCTGGCTTTGCTATCCAAACTATCGCAGTAGTGGCATACTACCTGTTAATTTGTTTACTTTCTTTTTTGAACCGCAAATTGCGATTCCTAAATAGTTCAAATCAATTTCAGATACTTCTTTCATTTTCTCTATAAATTCATCATAGGTCTTACAGCCTTGTGCCAAATCGGAAAAATCAACTACTGTTAAATCGGAAAAATCTGGTTCATAAAGTCTTTCACGGATTGCCTTTATGCTTTCGGCATTACCTTTCAAAATAGGAACAGGAAATTCAATAATGCCTAAATGATCATTTCCTGTTTTGTCGGTAACATCTGCACCAACTACTTCCGGCATTTTCTTTCCTAATGTAATTCCCATAATTGCTGCCGTATTTGCTATAATCCCCAATGGCAAGTGTTCATCAATTACCATAACGCATTTTTCATTCTGTAAATCCATTACTTTCAACCTCTTTTCTTATATGCTTTTTTTCGGAAATAAGCAGCCCTGCTAATGTCAAAATAGTTCCAATCCCTGTTATCCATGTAAAGGGTTCGTGAATAATCAGAACCGAAGCTGCTACGGTTATAACAGGAACTAGATAAATGCAAATGCTCGTCTTAACTGCTCCTAATATTTTTACAGCAAAATTCCATGTGACAAAACAAAGTGCAGACGCTCCTAATCCCAAAAACAGAATGTTCAGCAGATAGGTCATGTTTGCGAACCGGCTCAAATCCAATTCGAAGTCAAACAGAAACAACGCCGGTATCATAAACAGGATGCCATAAAAGAACACTCGCCGGGTTGTCAAAATCGTATTGTAGCCAAAGCTGCTGATCTTCCTTGTGAGAATAGAATAGCACGCCCATAGAAACGCAGCCAGCAACGCTAATAAGTCACCGATAGGATTAAGCTGCAAGGAGGCACCATTAAAGCTGATTAACCCAATCCCCAGCATTGCAACAATAAATCCAATGAAGAAATTTGCCCGCAGCTTTTCGTCTTGCTTCAAAAATAAGTGAGACAGAATAGCTGTAAAAAAGGGGGCAACTGAAATAATCACGCCTACATTTGAAGCTATTGTATATGTAAGGGCGATATTTTCCAGCAAATAGTATAGGCACACTCCACATAACCCCGCTGCAACAAAAACACTCTCTTGCTTAATTGTCGTTCCTTTCAATCGGTGGGGATAGACAATCATCAAAGCCAACAATCCCATCAAAAATCGGAAAAACAGTATTTCTATCGGTTGAAAATCTACTAATAGTACTTTTGTGGAGATAAATGTTGTTCCCCAAATCAGAATAGTAACCAAAGCCGCCAAATGACCTTTCGCTGTACTATTCGCCATGTTGTTCACCTCCCGTCCCATCGCCTTTCAGAAATATTTCCCTGTAAACACCGGGAGCTAAACCAATAAAACGATTAAAGTAATTGGTGAAGTGGCTTTGGTCGGAAAATCCCGTCTGCAAAGCTGCTTCAATAGGAGCCACTCCTTGCTCTAACAATTTTTTTGCTGCTCCAATACGGATATTTTCCAAATAGCAATAAGGAGTGACTCCTTTTGATTTGGTGAAAGCCCGTAACAAGGTAGATTTGCTTAATCCAGCATGGCAACATATCTGGTCTAAATAAATGCGTTCTGTAAAGTGTTCCTCCATAAAAGCGCAGGCTTGTTCGATTTCTTCCCGACATTCGGGAATACACTCTTCAAAAGGCTGTCCGTATCGTTGAATAAGCAACGACAACATGAAAAGCAGACTTTCTTCTTTTCCAAATTCAAGCGAACCGTTCATTACAAGTTCATGGAGTGGTCGCAAATAGCAAGTGATTTCTTCATCACAAATTACATTTTGCGAAAATCCCGGCAGTTCCCGTTTCCCTGTGACTTCTTCTGCCAAATCCAGCATGACTTCTTTTGTGATATTAAATCCCCGGTAATCCAATGTACCGTCATCTGTCTGAATGCACGCATGGCTATCGCCCGGATTGAACAGAATGACATTGCCTTTGCCGATTGTGTATTCTTGGTTTCTGCACGATAAACAGCGTTCTCCTCCTTCTACAAAACCTATCACATAATATTCGTGGAAATGGTTGGGAAACGGCTGCACAACACCTTCAAAACAGTAGGCTTCCAAACGGAGTTCATCATCATAGACTACCGTCTTTATTTCTTTTCTCATGTGCTATTCCTCCTTGCCAACGCTCATTGTATCACTTGGATTTTCATAAGGCTTGTAAAATATCTTCAAAATTCGGAATTGTGGGGCTGCTATCTATCAAATTCTTGTTGTTACTTTATGGCATATGAGCATTCCTGTAAGGGATGTAGCAGTTCTTCCTGTTTGTTTAGCGGAACAGGGATCTCAGTAAACGTGATTTCTGAAGATGAGGCGGCTGGCGGCATCCGCATTTGCCCATACGCTTCTTTGCGGGACTTTTGGAGCCAGTAATAATAAGATTTTTCTTTGATACCATTGTCAGCGAGCCATTGCTTCACCGTCATATTTGCCGGCATTTGCTGACATTCATTTACGATATTCAACCAGTTGCTGCGTCTTACATCATGAATTGATTGATCCATGTTTCAGTCCTCCTCTAAAAAATTAGCTAGTTTTTTCGTGTTTTTTAGAGTACCTCATAAATGCACAATTCAGACTAGGCGAGTGGTTTGACATTTACATTAGTTCTTACAGTTTTGTAAGAACACAGAAAATTTTGTAAGAACACAGAAAAGCAACTGTCTTTTCCATATTCGGAAGCTACTGTGATGGCTGTACGATTTATGCATCAGTTTCCATGAATAATAACAACTGTATCGTCTGCGTTGAAGATAACGGTATAGGCGTTTCTGATGAACAAATAGAAAAACTCAATCTCACACCACATTATATGGTCTGCGATACAAACACTACCGAACAATGACATGGTTTAGGACTGCTGATTGTAAAGCAGATTATGGACGATCACAGTGAATATGATGGTTTCAAATCAGAACTTATCATCCCACGATAAAGTATATTTTGAAAATAATAAACAGCGATCTGGATTATTTTCACAGACCGCTGCTTAAATTTTTATTAAAGCGATACCCAACTCCCCATACTGTTTGTATGTAAATCGGTTTACTTGGGTTATCTTCTATTTTCCCACGCAAATTGCGGATATGACTCATGACAATGTTATGATCACCGAAGTAAGGCTCTTTCCAAACATGATTGTATATCTGCTCCTTACTGAATACTATTCCAGCATTTTGTGCTAATAACAATAAGATTTCAAATTCTGTATAGGTTAATTCAATCTCTTTATCTTCACGAACCACAATCCGCTTCGGTTCATCTATACAAAGTCCATTAAAGCAAATGTTTCCATTATAAGTCGCCCCATACTGTACAATTTTAGTTTCGCCATCTACATATGATAAAATGCGTTCTAACATATCTTCTTCATTATCGTTAACTGTCAAAATTAAAACTCTCCCAAATAACCACCTCTTTTCAGCATCTGTAATTAATATTTATATTGATGCACCTTCACCACTTCATAATTCAAGAATGATACTAAGTCTATTAGATTGAATTTTTGCAGCAATACTTCCTCCAAGAATTTCAACAAGTCCCTTAACTACCGCAAGTCCCAAGCCTGTACTTCCATCATGTCGTGATTTATCGCCAGTATAAAAACGGTCAAACAATCGATTACAATCAATTTCAAAATTATCATGTATTGGATTTTCAATAGTAAATATAATGCCACTATCTTCTTTCTGTAAAAGTGTTATTTTTATTATTCCAGCCGAATACTTAATTGCATTTGTCAATAAATTTTGTAAAATTCGTTCTAACATATTTCTATCAGAATATACGTATATCGAATAATCAGGGAGATTTATTTCTGGTAAAATATTCTTTTTTTCTAATGCCACCGCATTTTCTGTAATCAAATTTATCAGTAAATTTGATATATTAAACGTTTCCTTTTCGGGAACAGTTTGTTGTTCCTCTAAAATTGAAAGGTCATAGAATGTTTCTACTAATTCTTTCATTTTTTCAGCTTTACCTAAAATGGTTTTTATACGCTGTGCTTGACTGGATTCTAAATTTTCTTTTTGTAATAATTGTAAGTGTCCCAGAATGACTGTGAGTGGAGTGCGTAAATCATGTGATATATTGGCAACTGATTCTTTTAAATATTCTTCATTGCGTAATACGCTCGCAATAGCATGTCTCTGTCTAATATTATATTGATTAAGTATACCAGCCAACCTCTCTAAATCTTTATCAATTAGAGAAATGTCTAACATCTGTTCCGAATTTCCACAATTCAATTCTTTCACTTGATCCGCAAGGTTGCGGATTTGTTTTTTTAATTGAATATATCGAAATAGCAGTATTAAGAAAAATCCAGTTATGATAAGTAAAATCCATTCTATGTTAGACATTTTTCCTCCATCTATTTAAAATCACATTTACAAAATTTTATCCAAGAAAGTAATACTAGTATGCCAATCCATATAATTCCTACCAAAATAGCAATCGGCTGAAACAGCGGTGTCATGCTAACTGCAATTCTGATTTGATAAGTAGGCAAGAAACTAACTGGTAGTTTTAACATCATTCCATATCCAAGATACAGGCTAAGACCAAAAATAATAATTGCTGTAACTGAAGTTGCTTTTATAGAATCCTGTAAATAACAACAAACAAGTATAGCAATTAAGAATATCGCACTGTTTAACAGGCAAGAATAAAGAATTGCTTTTATTATATTGTAAAAAAACATTCCTCCATCTTCAATACCAAAACGTCCAAATTCTTTTATGCACCCTCCGACTGGATATACAAGTGCCATAACATTAAAAGCAATCAAATACGATATTATTTTACTTGTAAAAATCCGTTTTCTGGAATGTCCTGCACTGATCTCTAAATTTATTGTTCTCTTAGAAAATTCCTGTCCTAAAATCAAAGCAAGTATGCCCGATATGATAATAAGAAGAAATGTAGAATCATATACCATTCCATTAAAAATATCTGCTAGAGAAGACGCAATTTCTTCTGTCGATCCCATGACTTCTGTAACATAAGTATCCGCTGTAAAAAATCCCATAACAAAGATTCCAATCATGCTACACCAGTAGAGAGAATTATGTAATAACTGATATTTTTCCATTTTTAATAATTTATCCATTAAAATCGCCCCCAGCTATTTCAAATCTATATGTAAAAAAACATTACCTGCAACCATGTACAAAATGACATTCCATAAAAAATCCACAAGCAAGAAAAAATCTATCGAATAGAACTTTTGCAATGAAATCAATCGAAGTTGTCCCATTGGCAATATTTTTATAATAGTCTGTGCATATTCACTGTTCATGAAAAAAATCATAACAAAAAATAAAACCATTGAAATCGCCAGTGTTCTTCCCATATCCCGAAAAATGAAAGCAAGAAATATCGGTAATGTACACATTGTTATCATGGCAAGTAGCGTTACTAAAAGTATAGTATATCCGTTATCTCCCCAAATAAATTTTTCTTTCATGCAAAATTGACTAATAACTCCATGCATAAGCAATGGAAATATAAGAATGATAATACAACCTATTTGAGATACAATCACTTTTGCCCACAATATACAACTTCTTTTATGTCCGGCAGTAATATATGTATTTAAAGTTCTTCTACCTAAATCGCTTCCAATAAATAATGCTATAAATACAATAATTAGAAAATAGAGTAATGGAACATTGTATAAGGACGCCATAATTAAATTGGAAGATTTCCCCTTACTATCCAATAGTAATATAGTGCTTAAAAAGAGATTGAATATTCCAATTCCCCAAAAATACCAACTATGAAACAATTTATATAATTCAGTTTTTAGGAGATTTGACATCTTTCATTCCTCCCTATATAGTCAAGTCTTTTTTCCTTGAAAATCAAGGATTTTTTAGTGTTTCA
>NZ_QULA01000027.1:228-47693 GCF_003481595.1 Blautia sp. OM07-19 | reverse complement strand
AGAAGATATCTAATCCTTTTAGGAATAAATATCTTCTGCTTTTAAGTTAATGACATTGTGAATTTACAGCGTTTCTCTTATTTTTTTGTTTTAAAATGTTTGAACACCTTTGAACACTTTATGATGAAATACCAAGATTCTGAAAAGCAAGCCTGTCATTCTTCCTCTTATTGACATTCCGCAAGTAATGCAATGTTGTAGCTGTCTCACTATGTCCCATTAAATAACTAAGGGTTGTAAGATTATTTCCGTCAAAAGCTGTTGAAGCATTGTAAAAGCGGATTTTATGACTGGAATGATAAGGAACACCGGCTTCTTTGCAATATTTCTTCAAACGGCGATTAAAGCTGTCTGTTGTCATAATCTCGCCGTTGGGTTCAAAGACATATATTCCATTTGGATTTAATTCCTTTGCTTTGTGAAGAATTTTAAGTGCTTCGTCTGTAAGGAACTGTTTACGGAATCCATGAGAAGTATTTCCTTTCATTTGATTTACTACTTTTACTTTTCGGCTTGAGAATGTTAAATCATCATTCAATGTACGTTCACAGGTCGCCTGTCTGTGAAGATATACAAGCCTGTTATTGTAGTCAATATCTTCCCAACGGATCGCTTTTGTTTCTCCAACACGGATAAACAGATAGAAAGATAACTGTATTGCAAGAGAATATGGCTCTATGATACACCGAAGATAATTTAATAACTTATGCGTATCATCACGGGAAAATACATTGTCACTTTGTGCTTCTACTGGCTTATAGGTAAACTGTTTGAAATTCACATCAGAGACAGGATTATGTGATATAATTTCTTCTTCGATCGCATAACTCATGATTCCATTCAAAACAGAACGGGCATTACTGACTCGCTTGTGCGTGAACTGTCGGTCTTTTGTAGCTTCTCTGAAAAAGCGGATAAGTGTGATTGGTTTGATTTCGCCTATCTTCATTTTAACAAGTTCTGTATCTTTGAAAAATCTATTCCATTCAGATACATATTCTTGAATTGTTTTTGCTTTTACGGAAGTATAATCTCTTTTATACAAAAGCCATTCAGCATATAATTCTTCTAGTGTGACATTCTGACGGTTTTCAGCTTTCTGCTTTTCGATATAAAATCTGATGATTTCTTTTTCAAGGTTCTCTTTACTCTTCCTCTTAACAGGACGGCGTTTGTTAGGTTTGGTTTCATCGGGTAAATAAGTACGCCAGCTTTTTTCTGATTCCGAGTAATAAATTTCATATTTGTGATTCTTCAAGATTTTTTTATTTGCCATAATTTTAAAATCTTTGAAGACTTCATCTGTGGTCATGTTAGCACAGGTGGCTAACGTATTCAATAATGTTATATCTGAAAACGTAACGGGATTATCCATAAGATTCCCCCTTTACGCAAGGATTTTCTTTTTTAATTTTGATGTAGATAACACTGCTGTCCTTTAAGCATGAACCAGTAGATAAGAAAGTGTTGGTATCGTAAATTTGCCTTGTGTATTCTTTCTGAAAGACGATATTTTCTTTTTGTAAGTCATGTAAAATGTCTTCGGTCAGCATGACTTTTGTTTCGTGTGGAACTTTCAGATTTTGAGATTTAAAAAAGGCTTTTTTCTTATGTTCTTTCAAATCAAGGTCTTTTCCAAAATACTTGCTAAGATAACGACCTCTGTTTTCTTTGCTGTCTACATCAATGCGATTGATTTTAATAAATCCATGTGACCATAAATTCTGTAATTTTTCTTTTGCTATATACGGAAAATCAAAGAAAATAACATGATAATGGATTGCTCCACGCTTCTGTTTCTCCCACGTTGCAAGGTATTTTAATAACTGGGTTTTGGTATGGTACAAATAATAATTTAATCGCTGGATAAAATACTTAAATTCTCTGTTGGTTATCAGGATTTCCTGAATGTTTTCTTTAAATGTCAGTGTTATAAATTTTGTTCTGTTATCAAAGTTGCAGTCAACAATACGGGCAATATCCCAACGAGCCTGTTCGTAATGCTTCTGCTTGCGTTTTAAACTGTCATATTGCTTATGAGCTGACATTTCATCAAATTTTTTTCGGTTACTTGTGTCTGTTAAATTTGCCTTTTCTTTCGAGTGAATAAAAATAGGGTTTTCGTAAATATATACTTCTTTTGTAGTAGGAGTTTCAATGATTTTCGTATTGTATGCAAAACACTCTTTTGTTTTGCTCACGAATCTCACCTCATATCCCAATTTTTGTAATGAATGTTCCGATTATTTTCGGAAGATGTTGTTTTATATATCAAGTATAGAGGTCAGCCAGTTCAGCACCTATGACGTTGTCCGGCACTGACTGGCTGACATAGTAGGGAAATTATTTCATTCCCACTTTTCTGATATTGGAAGCTTCTGCTTTGACAGAAAGACGTCCATTATAGAGACTAGCCCAAGTATGTAATCCATCAAATGAGACTGGAATCTGCCCTTTTTGTTCAAGTTCTTCGTTGGTAACAATCGCTGTGTTAGCTTTAATGCCTACTTTGACTTTCTCAAACTTTAATTTTGGAAGAAGAACTGTATAGTAGAATTCTAATTTTTCTTTTGTAGAAAAGTCTACCCAGTCAGAAACTTCTACTAACTGAAATTCCTCTTGCAGTTTGTCTGGATTTAAAATAAAGTCATTTCCTCTAATCATCGTTTCACCTCCTTATAGATATCTGATTATCAGATATTAAGATAATCTTATGATAAAACAAGCATTGCAGAATGTCAATAGAAAATATCTGAATATCCGATAAAAAGATTGACAGGGAAAATTTGATGAAATATAATGTGCTTATAAAGGAGGTTCGCTATGAATAAAATAAAAGAATTGCGGAAAGAAAAGAATATAACCGTTGCGGAACTTGCAAAAGAATTAGGCATTTCACAAAGTATGCTTACGAACTATGAAAATGGAAACGGAACGCCGAGAGATGAATCTATATGGGAAAAATTATCACAGATATTCGGCGTGAGTAAAAGCCACGTTATGGGATTAACTACGGATATTGAAACAGCAAATAAGACAAAACAGTTGAAAGTGGTTGTGGATACATCTCAGCCGATCTCAATACAACCGAAGAATCAGACAGACCTTGATGTATTGATAAAACTGGATTTGATAGACAGTGAAGACATGGAAGAAGTGTCAGAATTTCTTGATAAACTGTTGGCACAGGAGAAATATGAGGGACGGAGAGAATCAAACGTTAAATATGTCGTTGAGTAGAAAATGCTTCTCAGCCGACCACTTGCCCAGTCGACCCGCCGCCCTGTTAGGAACCGTCGCACTGGGCATCCTTGCGGAACGTTAGTTTGCGAAAATACGAACAAAAGAATATAAGGAGAGGGAATAGCCGATACTACTTCAAAAGCAGTAATAGAGTGCTATTCCTTTTTATTATATTCAATGGTTACAGTTCGGAACGGCTTGCTATTATTGTGCAAGTAATAAGTTGGATAATAGAGGTTGATTTCCAAGGTGGTAGGTGTACCGTTAATTTTGTTATGTTCGTTTTCAATGTCTTTGATTACTCCATCAATTCCCCAACATTTGTAAACAATTACAGTCAATTCAGTATCTCTGATATCTGCACTGCTAAAGGACATGCTGTTAGTAATATGGTAGTCCGGCAGTCTGAGATAATTGTAGAGAATGATCAGTAAACAGAGTATTGTGATTGGTGCTATGATTTTCTTTTTCATGTACATACCTCTTTCGTGTTATTAGTAGAGGGATAACTATATAGTACCTCACTATATAGTGAATTACTACATAAAGATTTAATAAATATACTTTATGTAGAGGTGCAGAACATGAACTATGGACATTTAGAATTAAGGATAGAAGAACTGTTACAAGAAAAAGGTATCAGTAAGAATACGATTTGTAAGGAACTTGACATACCGAGGTCAAATTTCAATAGATATTGCAGAAATGAATTTCAAAGACTGGATGCAAATTTAATCTGTAAACTATGCAACTATTTTGAATGTGAAATTGGTGAGTTAATTCGATATGTAAAAGAATAAAGTGATAAATGGGTATGCGGAAATAAAAAATATTCGCATACCTTTTTAATTGAATATTTTATAAAATGGAATTATACTGTGAATAGTATGAAAGAGATAATCTTAATTTGGCTTTGAAGTATTTATAAAGAAGAGGGTTAAGTATGATACAAAACATATTTAAAAGAATAGTTAATGAAATATATATTGAATACTTCAAACCTAATGGCTGGAAGAAGCAAGGATTGAATTATAGATTGTTTGATGATAGTGGACTTGGAAGAATAATAAATTTCCAAAAATCAAAATGGAGCGATAATACCAATATAGAATTCTATATAAATTATGGAGTGTATATGGAAGTTGGTGACTGTATTGCAAATAAATCGTTTAAAGAGTATGAGTGCCAATTTAGAGACAGAACAAAAGCGTATAATGGAATGTATCTTGTGAATGAAAATACGAATTATGAGAAATTAAAAAACGAGGTCATAAGAGCATTAAAGGAAGCTAACATACTATTTGATAAAATAACTAACAAGCAGGTTTTTATTAAAATGATATTAAGTGGAACATTGCAAAAAGAAACAGAAATACCTGTTATGCATTATCATACCTGTAAATTATTAGCGGATATGGGATATTATAAAGAAATTTATGAATATGTAAAAACCCGAGATGGTCAATATTTTAATTTATTAACTGAAGAAATAGAAAAAATCATATAAATATTTTAATGGTATAGGAGCATTTGGAAAATGAAAGTAGAAAAAATAAATACATTTGAAAGAGAATATAAATATGAGTTGCCATTAGTATATAAAGAATTTTTGTGTAAATATGATGGACTTAGTTTAGATAATGGGTGTACATTTTATTCTCTTGAAGAATTGGATGATGTTAATAAGGAATTGCAAGTAGATATATACCAGCCAGATACTGTTGCTATTGGAAATGATGGTGGTGATTTGGTTTTTTTGATGAAACAGGAAGAAGAAACGAAAACTGTTTATCTAGTAGATGCAGGTGATTATGATTTGGAAACTCCATATCAAATTATCCAAGATTTTAATGAATGGCTGGAAAAAGGATGTGAAATCGAAGATATAGATGGGGGAGATATAAGAGGAGTTGACTATGGTGATTTATATTTAATAAAAATGCCAAAAGAAGGAGTAAAAGGGTTGGTAACAATAAAAAGGGCTTTCAATTTAGAAATGAGTACGGGAGAGTTATTGCAAAAATCTAAAAATTTGCCAACAAAATTATTATCAAACATTACAAGTTCAAAAGCAGATATAATAGCTGAGAAAATAGGCATGTCAGGACTATTTGAGATAAGATAAGAAAAATCAGTGAGATATTAGACTTGATGTAGTATCTCACTGGTTAAGTATTACCGGAAAAAATCAATAGAGTTTATAAGTAGATAGGTATAAATTTGATGAGGGTAAGTATTTCAACCACTTCAAGTTTGTACGTTACAAATGTTTGAACACTTTTTGAACACCGCAACCGTGATGAAGTCTTCAAAGCCCCTTTCTATCAGTATTTGAGATTAAGTAAAACGGTTCGATTCCGGTCTGCGGCAGTGATATGAACTTCAATCCAAATTGGATTGAAGTTTTTTTTGCTTGTCATAAACGATGATTTGCTATATACTGTTTGGAAGAAAGGCGGTCAGACCAAAATATGGAGATAGTGAAGACATTTGGAAATTACATAGAGAAATGGTGTGAAACGTCACCGGAAAGAGCGAGGTGGCTTTTAAAGACAGGATGGGAAGCGCAGAACCTGAAATTTCGTTTTCTTCCAGAAGGGCAGTTGAATCCATCGGATCAGTATCTGGCCGGCATGATGATGAACGTTATGACACAGCCGCTGAAGCATCCAGAAAGTTCGGTTATGGTAAGTGTATTTACTCCGTGCGAACTGCTTCAGGAGGCAGGACTGTATCCATACAATGTAGAAAGCTTTTCCTGCTATCTTGCGGCATCACAGGTAGAGAGACCTTTTCTTCAGGGAGCAGAGGATTCTGGAATTTCAGAAACGCTTTGCAGCTACCACAAGACATTTATCGGAGCTGCCGAAAAGGGCCTTCTTCCGAAACCGAAATGTATCGTTTATACGAACCTGGCGTGTGACGCAAACCTTCTTACATTTCACAGACTGGCAGAGTTTTTTGACATCCCGGTTTTTTCTATTGATATACCATCCGCACAGACACCGGCAAATGTGTCTTATGTAGCAACACAGCTTCGAGCCCTGCTTCCTTTCCTTGAGAAAGTAACCGACAGAACGATTGATGAATCAAAATTGAAGGAACGTCTTGCAAGAAGTCGCAGGACATTGCAGAATTATGATAAGTTTCAGAGTGCAAGAGCAGATAAATACATACCTTCAGACCTTGTTTCTCCGCTTTACAGTGGAATGACAAACAACATTCTTCTTGGAACAGAGGAAGAAGAACTTTATACACAAAAACTTCTTGAAGATGTCAGCAAAGCCCCTGCCAAAAAAGGCAGACACATCTACTGGATGCATACGATCCCGTTCTGGTCAGAAGCCGTGAAAGATGCACTTCTTCTGAAAGAGGAGGCACAGATCGTAGGATGTGAGCTTGCACAGGTGGCGGACATCACGAAGCATTCCGAGGATCCTTATGAGGAGATGGCATTGCGCCTTGTATATCATGCCCTGAATGGTCCCGTTTCACGGAGAATCGAAGCAGGGATCCGTCATGCAAAACAGGCGGGAGCAGACGGTGTTGTCTGGTTCAATCACTGGGGATGCAAGCATACCCTTGGAGGTTCCAGAATCGCCAAGAAACGCTTTGAGGAAGCAGGGATCCCACTGTTGATCCTGGATGGAGATGGCTGTGACAGGAGCCATGGCGGAGAAGGACAGACTTCCACGAGACTGGGAGCATTTCTGGAGATGCTGGGGGATTTTGATCATGAATAAAACATATTATGTCTGTAAATATACACCGGTAGAACTTCTTGAAGCCCTTGGAGGTGAGTGCGAGATCCTGAATGATGTGCCGGAGGGATTTGATCTGGCAGAGCAGGTAGCACATCCGAATATCTGTGGATTTGGAAAGGCAGTCCTTGAAGCAGTTCTGGCAGGCAAAGTAAAAGAACTGGTCCTGGTCAACTGCTGCGATACGATCCGAAGCGTATATGACATTCTGGAAGACAGCGGCGAGATGGATTTTTTGTATATGGTGGATATGCTTCACTGCGATACGAGCTGCAGCCGTGAGAGAACTGCAGCACAGTTAAAAGATCTTGTAAGAGCCTACGGTGAATATAAAGGAACTACCTTCGATAAAGAGAAATTTCTCAAAGCTTTTCATCCAAAAAAGAGAACGCAGGATCCGCATCTTGCAGTTCTCGGAGCAAGAATGGGAAATGAACTTTTTCAGATGACACAGGATGCCATGCCGCTTCCTGTAGTGAATGAGACCTGTGTCAACAACCGTTCCGTGGGAGACACCCTCCCGGAAGCAGATCTGGACTTTGACCAGCTTATGGAATGGTATGCGGAGGAACTTCTTCACCAGATCCCGTGCATGCGCATGATGGATCATGCAGGCCGTAAACAGCTTTATCAGGATCCATCTTTAAAGGGAATCATCTATCATACCGTAAAGTTCTGTGATTTTTACAGCTTTGAATATTCTGATATCAAAGGCCATACCGATGTGCCGCTCCTCAAGATCGAATCGGATTATACCGTGCAGAGCAGCGGGCAGCTGAGCACACGTCTGGAGGCTTTTGCAGAGAGCCTGAACATAGAGACAGAAACGAGAAGGGAGAAAACCATGGGTAAAGGATATTTTGCAGGAATCGACAGTGGTTCTACCAGCACGGATGTTGTGATTCTGGACAGAGACAAAAAGATTGTTTCCAGCGTGATCATGCCGACAGGAGCAGGGGCCGCGAATGGCGCGGAGCGTGCATTGGAAGAAGCACTCAGACAGTCTAACCTTAACAGAGAAGACATCGATGCAGTCGTGACCACAGGATACGGAAGAACTGCGATCTCTGATGGCGACAAGAGTATCACAGAGATCACCTGCCATGCAAGGGGCGCCCATTTCCTGGATCCATCTGTCAGAACGGTCGTCGATATCGGCGGGCAGGACAGCAAAGTTATCCGCCTGAATGATGACGGTTCTGTCAAAAACTTCGTCATGAACGACAAATGTGCCGCCGGAACAGGAAGATTTCTGGAGATGATGGCAAAAACCATGGAAATGAACCTGGATGAACTCAGTAAAGTAGGACTTTCCTATCAGGAGGATATTACGATCTCCAGTATGTGCACAGTTTTTGCCGAATCAGAGGTGGTTTCCCTGATCGCACAGAACAAAGCAACCGATGACATCGTCCATGGACTGAATAAGGCGGTTGCGGCCAAAACAGCCTCCCTCGTGAAACGTGTCGGAGGGGAAGAGGCATATATGATGACTGGCGGTGTTGCACAGAATCAGGGTCTTGTCAAAACGTTGGAGGAGAGACTGGGAACGAAGCTGGTGATCAGCGATAAATCACAGCTTTGCGGAGCTCTTGGTGCAGCATTATTTGCAACAGAAATGTAAGAAGGAGGTACTATCGTGGCAGACTCTAATATTACGAAGCGTGCACTGGCATCGGCATTAAAGGAATTGATGGAATCTACCCCATTCAGTAAGATCACCGTTTCAGATATCTGTGCAAAATGCAATATGAACCGCAAAAGTTTCTACTATCATTTCAAGGACAAGTTTGACCTTGTGAACTGGATCTTTGATGTGGAGTATCTGAGCCACGTACAGCTTGGCGTAGATCTGATCGGATGGGACAGTGTCCTTCATCTCTGCGATTATTTTTATGAAAATAAAGATTTTTACAGGAAAGTCATGAAAGTAGAAGATCAGAATTCGTTTTCCAATCATTTCCGGGATATCGTAGGACCGGTCATGGCAGAGGATATCAAAGAAATCCTTGGAGATCAGACGAACACGGATTTTTATGTAAACTTCTGGAATGATGCGATCATCTGCGCGTTCGGCAGATGGATCTCAGAGAGAAATCCGGTACCACCGAAGGAATTTGTGAAATTACTCAAATCCTGCATCAAAGTGATCATCAAGACACAGGAAAGACTTGACGCATAAAAGTACAAAAATATAAGCCTTATTCACTCAGCAAACGAATGAATAAGGCTTTTTTGGTGGAGTTAAAGTGCTTTGGTAAAAAGTTCTTTCAGCGGCTGGTCAAAGAGGTTGTACGGTGTCCTGAAAACTTCTCTGCCAGGTGTATAGAGCGTACCGTCAGGTCCGAAGCCGACGACACTGGTCGGAGAAGAGATGATATTTCCGATCACTTCTGTATCGCAGAACAGATCCAGTGGGATCGTGCGGTATTGCTGGGCACTCCGGTCTTCGGTTATTTTCTGGTAGATGGCGTGGCGGGTCTCAATGGAGCAGTCCACATTGCTGAAAACAGCGGCGAACGGGCAGTGCATTTCTTCTGCAAAACGGAAGTAAGTGCCGGCCAGGATCTCATCACGGTCTTCCTCAGAATAGAGATGATACAGAGAGTACAGGAGACGATGGTCTCTGAGTACGAGGCAGGCTGCCTCTGCCTGATCATCGTATTTCACTGCGAACAAGACGTTGTTCAGTGCTTCAGATTTTTCTGCGAGCTCTTCTGTTATTCTGGAAGGATCACAGAGAAGGATGATCGCACAGTCCGGGTTATTCTGGATAAGAGGAAGTATTTCTGCGGGATCATCCTTCGTATAGAGGAAGTAAGTGTAGATTCCAAGTTCCTTGCCCTGTTTCAGTACAGAATCATATTTTGTAATAAAATCCGGCAGGGAAGTATCGATGACCAGTGAAAGCAGCCATGGAACATTGATATCCTCTGTGCGTTTCAGTTTACGGATCATGTGCGCGCCTGTCGTGCAGCCATTGTAACCGATATTCAGACCAAAGTCGATCAGTTTCTCCTTATCCATGTGCTTGAGGACATCCTCGATCAGTGGATAATAAGGGCTGTTTTCGTTGTTCAGCATTGCACGTGATATTTCAAAAAAAGACTGCTGGAACCGGCCGTTTGCAAAGTTCAGTGCCATATCTACGAGATTTCGGGTGCATCGCTCCGGAGATTCATCGGAATCTTTGAGCGCAGTCTTTATAAAAGTCTTTATAACAATTCGAGAAGTTTTTGCTGTCATTTTGATATCCCTTCGATAGAAAAGTTGTGGAATACAGACGAAAAAGACACGTTTCAGTCTGTATTATCGTTACTTTTAATTAAATCACAAACCGAAAGGGTATGCAATAGACATTCTGAAAGACATGTCCCAAATTTAGGCTGAGAGTGCGCTGTTTTACCCCTTTACACCGCCAAGCGCAACGCCTGATACGATAAACCGGGAAAGCGGGATGTACACGATGATAACCGGGAAGATGGAAAATGCGATCATCACATAAACCTGTCCCATATCAAACTTCAGGAAATCTGCACTTCGAAGCTGTGCGATCAGTACAGGAAGTGTTTTTTTCTTGTCTGGTTGAAACGGAATACGATCAGGCTCAGAAGCCCTGTGATGACAAACAGGAATACGGACAGTGCACCGCCCATGCCGTAGTTCTTGCTGAACAGATACTTGTTCAGGTACATGATCAGTGTCATGGTGGAACGCATCGGATCACCGGTTCCGTTTGTAAGGATCTGTGGTACGTCAAACATCTGCATGCCGCCGATCAGGGATGTGATCATAACGTAGATCAGGATCGGGCGGAGAAGCGGGAGAGTGATCCTTCTAAAAATCTGGGAGGATGTCGCACCGTCCACTTCTGCAGCCCCATAGAGTGACGGGTCAATGCCCATCATGCCTGCCATCAGAAGGATCGTTGTATTACCGAACCACATCAGGAAGTTCAGCAGTGCAACAAGCGTCCGGGCACTCCATTTGTGGCTGAAAAAAGAATATGCCTGTTTCAGGATCCCCGCATGGACCAGCATGGCATTGATCGGACCGCCGTCTGCAAATAAGGTAAAAAACAACATTGCAAAGGCAGATGCCATGATAAGGTTCGGAAGGTAAATCACAGTCTTAAAAAATCTCTGTCCCTTAAGACGGAGGCTAGGGTTGGAAAACCATGCACCGAGGAGCAGGGAAACCAGGATCTGGGAACAAATCCCATCACCCACATGATCATCGTGTTTTTGAAATAGATCCAGATCTCACCGTCCTGGAAGAGTTTTGCATAGTTGGCAAAGCCCACAAAGTTCGGTCCGACCTGCGTAAGTCCCGATCTGTAATTTTCAAAGAAGCTGTTATAAATTGTAGTGATAAGCGGAACAAGCTGGAATATGAGGTATACTACTACAAACGGTATCAGAAAGATATAACCCCATTTGTTATAGCTGACCGCCTTATGGTTATTATTCTTTGCCATTTTTGTCCTCCATAAGTCTTTTCCATAATGTAAAACGTGCCCGCCTGATGGTCAGGCAGGCACGTTGGTTGTGGGGCTTAGTAAGTAAGTTCTGGATATTTTTCTACGACTGCTTTGTAGAACAGGTCGAGAATTGGAAGTGGATTTAACGATGACCCGCTGTGGCTGATCGCGGCAGTGGCGGCATACATCAAAGAGACGGGTGATTATGAGATCCTGGATGAGCCAGTGCCGTTTGACTGCAAAAAGGGAACCGAAGAGCCTCTGTTTGAGCATCTGAACCGGTCTTTCCAGTTTACTGTGACACATCTCGGACCGCACAGACTTCCACTGATCGGAAGGGCGGACTGGAATGACTGTCTGAACCTGAACTGCTTCTCCAGTGAGCCGGGTGAACCTTTCCAAACGACAGGACCTTCTGAGGGATCGGTGGCAGAGTCGGTATTTATCGCGGCAATGCTTGTAAAATATGGCAGGGAATTTGCAGAAATCTGCAGACGTACAGACAGGGAAAAACTGGCAGCAGAGGCAGAAAAAGCGGTATCAGAAATGCATCATGCTTCTGCAGCCGGCATACACCAGATATCATCTGGAACTTGGCGAGATCACATCTTACCCGCCGGGATACAAGGAAAATGCAGGAATCTTCTGTCATAATAATCCGTGGATCTCGATCGCAGAGATAATGATCGGAAGAGGAGACCGCGCATTTGAAATTTACCGCAAGATCTGTCCGTCCTGCATCGAGGAGATCAGCGACATCCACAGAACGGAACCATATGTATATTCACAGATGGTGGCAGGAGCAGATGCACCGCGGTTTGGCGAGGCAAAAAACAGCTGGCTGACGGGGACCGCAGCGTGGACGTTTGTGAATCTGTCGCAGGCACTTCTCAGAATCCAGCCAGAGTATGACGGACTTACGGTAGATCCGTGTCTGCCTGGAAGTTTTGGTGATTTTACGGTAGAACGCCATTTCCGGGGAGCGGAATATCATATTGAGATCCATAAACCGACGGGTGTCCAGAAAGGTGTCAGATGGATGGACAAAAAATTACCGGAAACCAGATTCCTCTGATCCCCGGTAAAAAAGAATATCATGTGATCGTACAGATGGGCTGAAATTAATTGGTGGAAGCGACTGCTTTTGCTGCGGCTTCTTCGCTGAGGATCGTTCCTCCGCCAAGTACCATATCTCCGTCGTAGAGAACGGCAGCCTGTCCAGGTGTGACGGCTCTCTGCGGCTCCTGGAAGGTGATCTTGATGAGATCGTCTCCAAGCTGCTCAACAGTTGCTGGCTGTTCCGGCTGACGGTAGCGTGTCTTGACTTTGCACTGGATCGGTTTGTCCAGATGATCCCATGGGATCAGATTGATATCGTTGATATAGCAGTAATTACTCATAAGGTCATCCTTACCTCCGAGGATGACCTTATTGGTATCCAGGGATTTGCCGCAGACATAGAGGGATTCCGGTGCGGAAATACCGAGACCACGGCGCTGACCGATAGTGTAGTGGATCTGGCCTTTGTGCTTGCCGAGGACTTTACCTTCTTTGTCAACGAAGTCGCCAGGTTCGGAAGCCTGTCCGGTGTACTGCTCGATGAAGGACGCATAGTCACCGTCCGGAACGAAGCAGATATCCTGGCTGTCCGGTTTGTCAGCATTGATGAAGCCCTGCTCCTGCGCGATCTGACGGATTTCTTTCTTGGTGTAGGTGCCGAGCGGGAAGAGTGTGTGGGCAAGCTGATCCTGAGTCATGGCGTAGAGCACATAGCTCTGATCCTTGGTCGGGTCGAGTCCTTTCCTGAGGATAAAACGTCCTGTCTCCGGATCCTGCTCTCTGCGTGCATAGTGACCGCTTGCGATATATTCACAGCCAAGTTCTCTTGCCTTATCGAGAAGGGCGGAGAATTTCAGAAAACGGTTACAGTCGATACACGGGTTCGGTGTGCCTCCGTGAAGATAAGTATCTGCGAACTTATCGATGACGCTTTCGTGGAATTTCTCCTGCATGGGAAATACGTAATAAAGCATGCCGAGACGTGCGGCAACACTTCTAGCATCCTCTGTATCGGAAGGAGTACAGCATGCCCGGTGTCCAGGATAGCTGCACTGTGGATTATCATAAAGCTTCAGAGTGGCACCGGCGCAGTCGTAGCCCTGCTGAACCATCAGATAGGCTGCAACACTGGAATCAACACCGCCGCTCATGGCAATGATCGCTTTTTTATTCATAAATTTTTCTCCTGTTGATTGTAGATTGGATTGTAGAGTGATTTAATTTATGGTATCATTATAAGAAATCAGTGTCAAGCAATGAGGAGACGCGCTCCGGGAAAAAAATAAAAAATGTGTTGACATTGTGAATGAGACATGTTATATTCAACCTATCGGAGAAATAGGTAATACATTTTCCGGAAGAAATTTATCTAAAATAAGTAAAAAGGAGGAAGAATCATGTTTACAGGAAATGCAGTTCAGAGAGAAGTCATGTGTATGATGGATCAGGAGATGTGTATGGACATGTGCATGTCTATGTTTTGCTGTACTTCTATGTATCGGATACTTCCTGAGATATCTGCCGACCACGTATAAGAGATGACAGATACCGAGATGTAAATAAAGCATTTTTTAATGCCGGACAGATTGCATGAACAGGGAGGATCCAGAGGACTTCCTGTTATTTTTTTATGAATAAGAGTTCCGGGAACGGATAGACACATGCAGGAGGTCGCAGCCACTTACAACTTAATAAAGAATAAACAAAAAAATCAAAAATAAAAGGAATAAGAGAGGGAAAGAACTATGAAAGCAAAAAAGATCATCACATTATCACTTACAGCAGCACTGGCAATCGGAGCACTCACAGCAAACGGCGTGATCGTAAGCGCTGACGCAGAGAAAGGAACCATCAAAGTAGCAGCTTCCGCAACACCACACGCAGAGATCCTTGAAGAAGCAAAACCGCTCCTTGAGGCAGAGGGATGGGATCTGGAAGTTACTGTATTTGATGACTATGTACAGCCAAACCTTGTAGTAGAGAGCGGAGATTTCGATGCAAACTACTTCCAGCATATCCCATATCTTGATAACTTCAACGAAGAGCAGGGGACACACCTTGTAAATGCCGGCGGAATCCACTACGAGCCATTCGGAATCTATCCAGGAACAAAAGAAACTCTTGATGATCTGGAAGACGGCGACACCATCGCAGTTCCGAACGATACAACAAACGAAGCAAGAGCACTTCTTCTTCTCCAGGACAATGGAGTGATCACTCTGAAAGACGGAGCAGGACTTGAGGCAACTGTCAAAGATATCGAAGAAAACCCGAAGAACATCAAGATCGAAGAGCTGGAAGCTGCACAGGTTTCCCGTGTCAAAGATGAAGTTGCATTCGTTGTATTAAATGGTAACTACGCACTGCAGGCTGGATATTCCGTATCCAACGACTCCATCGCACACGAAACTTCTGATTCTGAAGCAGCAAAAACTTATGTAAACGTAATCGCAGTCAAAGAAGGAAACGAAGACAGCGAAGCGATCAAAGCTCTGGTAGATACTCTGAAATCTGACGAGATCAAAGACTTCATCAACGAGAAATACGACGGAGCAGTTGTTCCATTCGAAGATTCTGCAGATGACACAGAAGAAGCAGCAGACGAAGCTAAAGATGAAACTGCAGATGCAGACGCTGAAACAACAGAAGCAGCAGCTGAAGAAGCAGAATAATTTAAGTTCAGGATGTTTATTAAGGGACAGGGGGAAATGATCTAAATGGAACCGATGATACAGGTAGAGAACCTCTGCAAGCGTTTCAACACCAAAGGTGGAACGGTAGAGGCAGCCAAAAACATCAGTTTTTCCATCGAAAAAGGAGAGATCTTCGGCATCATCGGTCTCTCCGGTGCAGGCAAGAGTACTCTGGTACGATGTCTGAACCTTTTGGAAAGACCAACATCAGGAACAGTCAGAGTCAATGGCAAAAATCTTACGGAGCTCTCAGAAAAAGAGCTTCGTAAAGAGCGTCAGAAGGTAGGAATGATCTTCCAGCATTTCAATCTGCTCATGCAGAGAACAGCACTGGATAACGTCTGTTTTCCAATGGAGATCGCCGGGATTAAGAAGGCAGAGGCACGTAAGAAAGCTCTGGAATATCTCAAGATCGTAGGACTTGAGGAGAAAGCACTTTCTTATCCATCACAGCTTTCCGGTGGACAGAAGCAGAGAGTTGCGATCGCGAGAGTGCTGGCAAGTGATCCGCAGATCCTTCTCTGTGACGAGGCGACCAGTGCACTGGACCCGCAGACGACCAAGGCGATCCTGGAACTGATCAAAGAGATCAACAGGGATTATGAGATCACTGTAGTTGTCATCACACATGAAATGAGTGTCGTACAGGAGATCTGCGACAAGGTAGCAGTTCTAGAACGAGGAGCTCTCGTAGAAACCGGAACTGTGGAAGAACTTTTCCGCAATCCAAAGACAGATGAAGCCAAAAAGCTGGTATTCAGCGGAAGGACCCAGATCCAGGAAATGAAGGGCAAACGTCTGGTACGTGTAACGTTCCAGGAGAAATCTTCCTTCGAGCCGGTGATTGCAAACCTGGTCCTTACTTACCGGACACCGGTCAACATTCTGTATGCTGATACCAAGAACATTAATGGACAGGCACAGGGAGAGATGATCCTGCAGCTTCCCGAGATCGAGGAAGTGGCGAATAAGATGATCCAGTACCTCAGAGATATCAATATGGGCGTAGAGGAGGTGAGCTCAGATGTGGGATAATGCAACAATTACGATGCTGCTGGAAGGCACAAGAGATACGTTATACATGACGCTTGTCTCCACATTTTTCGGATATGTTCTGGGGCTCCCTCTTGGAATCCTGCTTGCAGTTACAGACAAAGAAGGTATCCGTCCAAATGCACCATTATATAAAGTTCTGGATGTGATCGTAAACATCCTCAGAAGTATTCCGTTCCTGATCCTTCTGATCCTGGTGATCCCGCTCACCAAGCTGATCGTGGGTCAGAGTTACGGTTCCAGCGCAACGATCGTTCCGCTGGTGATCGCTGCAGCACCGTTCATTGCACGTATGGTAGAATCTTCCCTCAAAGAAGTTGAGCCGGGTGTGATCGAGGCAGCAGTCAGCATGGGCGCAGGAACAGGAACGATCATCTGGAAAGTCCTTCTCGCAGAGGCAAGAACTTCCCTCCTCGTAGGAGTTACCATTGCAGTCGGAACGATCCTCGGATATTCTGCTATGGCAGGAACTGTCGGCGGTGGCGGTCTCGGTGATATCGCGATCCGTTATGGATATTATCGTTATCAGACAGACATCATGCTGGTTACGATCGTGATCCTTGTCGTTCTTGTACAGATTCTTCAGGGACTTGGCATGATGCTTTCCAGAAAATTAGACAAAAGAAAAGCCTGAAATTTATAATTATGTTAGAAATTTTATAAATTTATTAGAAAAAGGACAAAAACTCCTCACATTTATATTGTAAGATGTAATTGTCTTAAAGGAAAAGCCTTTTAAGACCTCCGGTAACACTTCAATGCCGGGAGAGTTGCCGGAACTCTTTCCTTTCCCTAAAAATAAAACAGAACTTTAAACTGCCGCCGCCTGACAAGATTCGTCGGGCTGGCGGCAGTTTTCTGTTTATCCGATTGATTTATAGGTTTTAAAGATTAGAAATTTTGAATGAACTGGTCAATATAATAAATAGCAGCACCTACGGCAGCAGCTTCTGTGCGATAATGGCATACGCGGATATAGCTGCCATCTCTCTCGAAAGGATTTAACTTTGATGCTTTTTCACGAAAATCCTCGATATAATCTGCCATATAGGCACCAACATTTCCTCCCAGTATAACATCGCAGTCAAAGCACATTCGAAGATTATTTACGGCGATTGCCAGATAATCGGTATAATCTTCAAATATATTCTGAATTCCTCGGTTAGTTCCTGATTTTAAAATATCAAAAAATTCTTTTAAATTTCCTTCTGTGAAATCAGTTAGTACATTGGCAGTACAGTAAGCATCCAGACATCCATATCTACCGCAGTAACAGCGCTTTCCATGAGGTATGATTGTCATATGACCGAATTCACCGCCTCTGTTATTGGAGCCTCCGTAGATCATTTTATTATTCATATATGCACCACCAATACTACTGCTTAGAGAAAGATATGCCACAGCATCTTTATAATCTCCTTTCCAGCTTTCTGCCAGGCCGGCAGAGTTTGCATCATTGAAGAATAAAAACGGTTCATGTATATAGTCGCTGAAGAAATTGTAAATGTTTAAAGACAGAGGAATTACGGTTGCGTATGTTACAGTCTTATGATCTTCGCCTATGATGACTGGAAGAGCAATGCCAACTCCAAGTAATTTAGAACGGTCAGGTATGTTCTTCGAAACAATTTTTTCGAATTCCTGTTTCAGAATGCAAAAGTAGTCGTGACTTTCGTGGAATGGAATTCGAAGTCTTGTATTATCAATGATATTTAAAGCAAGATCAATCAATACGATAGAAAGATGATTTCGAGTGATATCAATACCAATCGCATATCTGGAATTTGCGACACATTGATATCTAATTGCTTTTCGCCCTCCGGTGGATTGGAATTCTCCGGCATTTTCAATAAAACCAGATTCCTGCAGTGCATTAAGGTTACGAGTAGTTGTAGGAAGGCTGATGCCGAGAGATTGTGCAATTTCCTGTCGGGAACTCTGTTTATTTAAGTATAGAAATCTGAAAATGTCTCCGGATATTTTGGATTTATTAAGATACTCTTCCATTAGGTTTGCCTCCTTTGGTGCAGAATATATAAAAAATATATTGCTTATATAGCATATAATAGCATTTTTGTTGAGTGAATACTAGATGATAAATAAAAACTTTTGTTAAAACATTGATGCAAATAATGTGAAAAAAATGTCAATATATAAGATGAAACAGGCGTAAATATAAAAAATGCACAAATAAATAATTATAATTTGTTATATATTATACAAACTTACATAAAAGTATTGACATAAGTAAAACACAGGAATATACTCTTAAATAGAAAACAGGTCAAGCAAATTAAAAAGGCGGTGAAGTAATGGACGAAATCAAGATGCGGGTCAGCGGAGTAGAGAAATCCTTTCCTGGCGTAAAAGCATTGAGCGGAATTGATTTTGCAGTAAGAAAAGGAACCGTTCATGCGCTTTGTGGTGAAAATGGAGCTGGAAAATCTACACTGATGAAAATTATCATGGGATTGTATCAGGCAGATAAGGGTCAGATATATCTTGATGAAAAACCAGTAACAATCAAGAATCCTATACAGGCTATGGAAATGGGAATTTCCATGGTAGCACAGGAATTAAATTATGTGCCGGAACTTTCTGTAGAGGAGAATCTTTTTTTGGGGCGGCTTCCAGTTAACAGATTCGGAAAAGTAGACTGGAGAAAAATAAGACGGGATGCCAGACAGTTTCTTAAAGATGAGAATCTTCCATATGAACCAACACAGAAACTGAAAACTCTGACAGTATCGGATATTCAGATGCTTGAGATTATCAAAGCAGTTACAAATAATGCACAGGTTATTATTATGGATGAGCCGACATCTTCCATTACAGATCGCGAGGTTGAAAAGCTTTTCCGTAAGATAGAAGAACTGAAAGCACAGGGTATTTCAATTATTTATATCTCACATAAGATGGAGGAAGTTTTCCGAATCGCAGATGACATTACAGTCTTAAGAGATGGTGCTGTAGTTTCAACAGACAGAGCGGAAGATCTTGATCTTGATACGGTCATTGCCAGAATGGTTGGACGAAAACTGGATAATGTATATCCGAAAGAAACAGTTCCGATTGGAGACAAAGCTCTTGAGATAAAGGATTTTTCTCAGAAAGATCTCTTTGAAGATATAAATTTCCATGTTGCGAAAGGTGAGATTGTTGGTTTTGCCGGATTGGTCGGAGCTGGAAGAACAGAGACTATGAGAGCGATTTTTGGTTTGGATCCTCATGATTCAGGTCAGGTTTTCATTAATGGAAAAGAGGCAAAGATTAAATGTCCTCATGACAGTATTCAACAGAAGATGGTCATGCTTTCTGAGAGCAGACGAGATGACGGAATTATTCCTGTCAGGAGTGTTATGGAAAACGCCAGTCTTGCCAGTCTGGAAAGAATTATCTACAAGGGTTATACGCATAAGGCAAAAGAAAAACAGAGTGTAAAAGAAAGCTTCGAGAAGATGCATGTAAAGACACCGACTCTTGATACCGCTATTTCCACACTTTCCGGAGGAAATCAGCAGAAAGTACTTTTAGCAAGATGGCTTTTGTGTGAGCCAGATATTATGATCCTGGATGAGCCGACAAGAGGTATCGATGTCGGAGCAAAATTTGAAATCTATAAACTGATTACAGATATTGTAAAGGAAGGCAAAGCGGTCATCATGGTATCCTCAGAGCTTCCGGAACTGATTGGAATGTGTGACAGAATCTATATCATGTGCCAGGGTAAAATAAGCGGATGTATCAACAGAGAAGAATTCTCTCAGGAAGTAATTATGAGATACGCAACTGGCTTAAAGAACGGTTGAATGTGCGGAGGGTAAAGAGAATGAAAACAAAAAAAATAAATAACTTACAAAAATTTAGTATTTATATTGTACTGATCGTATTGTTTGTGGCATGTAGCATTATCAGTCCATATTTCCTTCAGTACAGCAACCTGATCAATGTTACGAGGCAGTTATGCGTCGGAATTCTGATTGCATATGGTGAAATGCTTCTGATTATCAGTGGATTTCTTGATCTGTCGGTTGGTTCTGTACTTGCATTGGCAGGTGTTTATTCTGTATCTGTTTACAAAGCGACAAACTCTATTTTACTTGCACTTATCGTAGCAGTAGCAACTGGTGTGGGATGTAATCTTGTCAATGCATTTTTCATTGCGGAGTTTAATGTGCCGGCATTCATTGCGACGCTTGGTATGCAGCAGGCAGCCAGAGGACTTGCCCTTTATTTTACCGGTGGACAGAATATTCTTCAGTTAGGAAATTTTGTTAAGATCGGACAGGGAATGGTAGGTCCGGTGCCAGTGCCAGTAATTCTGGTGATACTTGTAACAATTGTTGTCTGGTATCTGGTCAATAATACACGATATGGACGTGCACTATATGCAATCGGTGGAAGTCGTGCGGCAGCAGAAGCGAGTGGTATTAATGCAAAGAGAAATATTTATAAATCTTACATATTAAATGGTATTATGACAGGACTTGCAGGAATGATTTTTATGGCAAGAAATAATGCAGGTCTTCCTAACGGTGCAATTGGATATGAAATGACAGGTCTGACAGCAGCAATCGTTGGCGGTACTTCTTTTACAGGCGGTATTGGTACAGTAAGTGGAACAATAGCCGGAGCATTTATCATTGGTTTTCTGGAAAATGTTATGAATCTTCTGGGTGTTAACTCTTATATTCAGCAGATTATTGAAGGTGCAATTATTGTTCTTGCAGTAGCATTTGATGTGGTAAGCAAATCTAAAAAATCAAGAAAAGTGATCATTGTTAAAGAAGAGGGGAATAAACAGGCGTAAAAGAGAAACTATTCTGTCGAGGAAGTGACAGTATAAGTAAATCACATTTTATTAAGGAGGAAGTAATTTATGAAGGCAAAAAAAATCGGAGCAATTTTATTGGCAAGTGTTATGGCAGTGTCTATGGTACCGGCGATGAGTGTCAGTGCAGCAGATGCAAAGAGAGTATGTTTTGTTGCAAGAGCAAGTTCAGATACCTTTGCGGCATGGCTTACAACTGAAATGAAAAAGCAGGCAGAAAAGTATGATGATATTGAACTTACCTGTGTAAGTGGCGAGGGCGATGATAATAAAGAAAACGGTCTGCTGGAAGATTGTATTACAAAACAGTATGATCTTGTTATTGTACAGTCAAATAATAATGGTGCTCAGGCTCCGTATGTGCAGCAGCTTGTAGATGCAGGAATTCCGGTTATCACAACAAATCCGACTACACATCAGAATGATCTGGATGGTGGAGATGATACTTCTGTTATGGCAGGAACGGGTACTGTTGATGCAGATCCAATCGAGCAGGCAAAAGTCAGTGCAACAAGAGCTGTAGATGAAGTTCCTGAAAATGCAAATGTTGTTGTATTGAAAGGACCTTCCGGAAATTATCATGCAGATAAAAGACGTGAAGCATGGGATGAGAACTTCTTCAGCAAACGTACAGATGTAAATATTCTTTATGAAGATTTTGCAAACTGGAACAGTGATGAAGCACTTACATTGATGGAATCCTGGGTACAGGCGGGAACTCATATTGATGCTATCATTTCTATGAACGATAACATGGCAGCAGGTGCGATTGAAGCAATCAGAGAAAATAAAGATTATTTCAATGAAGATGGAACAGCGAATTTTCTGGCATATGGTGTTGATGGAACAGCACAGGGATGTCTCCTGATCAAAGAAGGACTTCTTACTTCTACAGCATTACAGTCAGCAGCAGACCTTGCTGAGAAGAATCTGGAGTACGCAGAAAAAGTTGTTAATGGTGAAATGGAAGTAACAGATGTAAATGATTATGTAGATGCTCCGGAAATCAATGCAGATAACGTAGATGATTACATTCAGATCTATATTGATAATGGTGAACTTACCGAAGATGATGTGAAAGCAGCTGAAGAATAATTAGGTTATTAAGTGTTGCCCGGTATGCCAGAACATATCGGGCAATTACTCTAAGAAAGGGGAAGTTACAATGAAGATGTTACAGAAAAGTGCTGTTATGAGAGGCACAGATAATATGGTAATTAAAGAGATTCCTGTTCCTCAGATTAAAGACAAAGAGGTTCTTGTATCATTAGAATATGTTGGAATTTGTGGATCAGATGTACACTATTATCATAATGGATGCTGTGGTGCATACAAAGTGGATCTTTCAGAGGATTTCATGTTAGGGCATGAGTGTGCAGGTACGATCGTTGAAGTGGGTAAAGATGTGGAAAATCTTAAAGTCGGAGATCGCGTTGCTCTGGAACCGGGAATTACTTGTGGTAAATGCGAATTCTGTAAATCAGGACATTATAATTTATGTCCAGATGTTGTATTTCTTGCAACTCCTCCAGTTCAGGGATGTAATGAAGAATTTATCGCTTTTCCAGAAGATATGTGTTTTAAACTTCCAGAAAATGTATCTACAAAAGAAGGTGCACTGATTGAGCCATTGTCAGTAGGATTTTATGCAGCTGAGCAGGGAAATGTAGGAACTGGAGATACAGTTGTAATCCTTGGTTCTGGATGTATTGGTCTTGTAACCCTGTTGGCATGCAAAGCACATGGTGCAGGTCAGATCATTGTAGCAGATCTTGTTCAGGCTCGTTTGGATAAAGCCATGGAACTTGGAGCAACAGCTGTGATTAACAGTGGAAAGGAAGATGCTCTTGAAAAAATCAAAGAACTGACCGGTGGAAGAGGTGCAGATGTAGTATTTGAGACTGCCGGATCACCTGTGACTATTGCACAGACTCCATTTATTGTCAGAAGAGGGGGAACAATTACATTAGTTGGAATTTCCTCAAAAGAAGAAATCAATTATAATTTTGCTCAGATTATGGACAAGGAAGCAACAATTAAATCTGTGTTCCGTTATAAGAATATTTATCCAAAAGCAATTGCAGCAGTTGCAAGTGGAGCAATTGATGTTAAGAATATTGTAACACATGAGTTTGATCTGGATCATATTAAAGACGCATATGATGAAGCTGTAAATAACAAGACAGACCTTGTTAAAGCAGTTATAAAGGTAAAATAATCTATGATTTATATTGGTATTGATTTAGGAACATCTGCTGTTAAATTATTGGCAATGGATGAAAATGGAACGATACTGAAAACAGTATCAAAAGAATATCCATTATTTTTTCCGCATCCGGGCTGGTCAGAACAGAATCCGGAGGATTGGTTTACGCAGAGCGCAGAGGGAATGAAAGAACTGACAGAGGGGATTGATCGTTCCAAGGTTGCTGGAATTGGTTTCGGGGGACAGATGCATGGACTGGTAACGCTGGATGAGAATGACAAGGTCATTCGCCCGGCAATCCTCTGGAATGATGGACGTTCCCAGAAAGAAACAGAATATCTCAACAACGAGATCGGTAAAGAGAAACTGTCTGCATATACAGCAAACATTGCTTTTGCAGGTTTTACAGCTCCGAAGATCCTGTGGATGAAGAAAAATGAGCCGGAGAAATTTGCAAAAATCGCCAAGATCATGCTTCCGAAAGACTATCTTGCTTACAGACTTTCCGGATCTTTCTGCACAGATGTTTCTGATGCATCCGGTATGCTCCTTCTTGATGTAAAGAACCGCTGCTGGTCCAGGGAAATGATGGAGATTTGCGACGTAAGAGAAGAACAGCTTCCGAAACTGTATGAGAGCTGGGAAGTGGTCGGAACGCTGAAGCCGGAAGTGGCAGCGGAACTCGGATTTTCTGCTGATGTCAAAGTTGTGGCAGGTGCCGGAGATAATGCAGCAGCTGCGGTCGGAACAGGAACCGTTGGTGACGGACAGTGCAATATTTCTCTTGGAACGTCAGGAACCATTTTTATCTCCAGCAAGAACTTCGGCGTTGATGAGAATAACGCACTGCATTCTTTCTGCCATGCAGATGGAAGTTATCATCTGATGGGCTGTATGTTAAGTGCGGCATCCTGCAACAAATGGTGGGCAGAAGAAATCCTTCGGACCAAGGATTTTGCAGCAGAACAGGCTCCGATCGAGAAGCTTGGTGAAAATCATGTATTCTTCCTTCCGTACCTGATGGGAGAGCGGTCACCGCACAACAATCCGGACGCAAGAGGTGTGTTCTTTGGAATGTCCATGGACACCACAAGAGCTGACATGACACAGGCTGTTCTGGAAGGTGTGGCTTTCGGACTTCGTGATTCTCTGGAAGTAGCAAGAAAACTCGGCATTAAGATCGAACGAACCAAGATCTGTGGTGGCGGTGCGAAGAGTCCGCTTTGGAAAAAGATCATCGCAAATGTGATGAACCTTAAAGTAGATGTCCTTGAAGTTGAGGAAGGCCCGTCCATGGGCGGAGCCATGCTGGCAGCCGTAGGATGCGGAGCATATCTGGATGTTGAGACCATCGGAAAGAAGATGGCTCACGTAGTAGACACCGTTGAGCCGGAAGAAGAACTGGTGGCGAAATATGAAGAATGTTACCAGAGATTTAGAAAGTTATATCCTACATTAACCCCCTTATTTTAATAAAAAAAGATACCTGGAAATTATGATGCATGATTTCTGGGTATCTTTTTTGAGTTGTTTATTACCTCCGATAACGATTAAAACAGGAATAGATTTCCTGGAGTCTTGGCATGGCATAGCCACAGGAAATATAAGAACCTCCGGACAGGAAGGAGAGTCCGTTCTGCTTAAGCTGTCCGGAAAGAATTTCAATGATGTCTGCGACAGTGCGGCGGTCATCGGCAAGCTTTTCGATGGCATATTTGAGAAGCAGTCCAAGTGCTGCTGTCTGCTCCGGATCAATCAGCTGCTCGATGTAGCGGAGATCGACATCCTGTTTTCCGATCAGGAAACCATCTTTTCCATGTACTTTTATTTTGAGCTGTTCCGGTCGGCCGGCGTTTCTTCCGTGAGAACGGATCGAGGGAGTCTGTTTTTGCATGATGCGATGGCTCTCCGGGAATCTGAATTCCGGGGCTTTGACGGGATTCAGAGGATACTTTCCACATAATGCCATGACTTTTTCGGAGATATCCACAGGATGATAGGAATCCATCTGGATAATCGTGTCTGCAATGTGGAAAAATGCTCCGGAACTTCCGGCTACGAGGATTGTGGATATCCCGGCCTTTTTATAAAGATCTTCGGCACGTTCAAGAAATGGGGTAATTGGTTCTTTTTCTCTGGATATCACTTCCTGCATGAAAGTATCACGCACCATGAAATTTGTGGCAGACGTATCTTCGTCCAGCAGGAAAACTCTGCTTCCAGCCTCCATTCCTTCTACGATGCCAGCCGCCTGGGAGGTGCTTCCACTGGCGTCTTCTGTAGAAAAACAACGAGTGTCTTTCTTATTCGGAAGATCATTGATGAACAGAGAGATATCTACATCTTTAATAAAACGTCCGTCTTCGGAGCGAAGTTTCAGCGCAGTATCGTCTGTGATGACGTATTCGCGGCCGTCACCGGAAATATGGTTGTAGACGCCAAGCTCCAGGGCATTCAGAAGCGTGGATTTGCCATGATAGCCGCCGCCCACGATCAGAGTGATCCCCTCAGGGATTCCCATGCCGGAGATTTTGCCTTTGTGCGGAAGATCCATGGTGACGCGCAGAGATTCCGGTGAGGTAAAAGGAATGGAGACTTTCATTGGACGAGAGGAAATGCCGCTTTCTCGTGGAAGAATGGAGCCATCTGCGACAAAAGCAACGAGATTTCGTTTGGCAAGCTGGCTTCGGATATAGGTCTGGTCTTCGGCGAGAAAGATAGTCTGTTCCAGTTCTTTGTGATTGATATTTTTGTAAAGGAAAGCTTTCTGCACGCAGACCGGGAGAAAGTCGAAGAGGATTTTTTCCAGCTCAGTGGCATTGATCGTTCTTCCGTTGGCCGGAAAACCGATGAAGAAACGGGCAGTGATCCCTTTTTCTGTGATCTCGCAGGCGGTCCGCTCCAGGATTTCCTGCCCACAGTGGCTCACCGAGATCAGACCGCTCTTGCCGGAGCCTTTGGCACGGAAGGTGTAGTGGCTGACCTGTTTTTCAAACTGTCTGGTAAGATAATCAGACAGCGTGATGCGGGTAACATGATCGCTATAATATTCCCGTGGAAATCCCGCAGTTTTGTGCGAAATCCGTACACTGATATGAGAAGGCGAAGCAAAAGGATCCCCCTGTACGTGGTCGATTGAGAGGATATAATTGTCAAACTGGTAACTGCCCTTCAGAGATTTATAGGCAGGATAACTCTTTCTGTGTACAGAATGCAGAAGATTCTGTAGATCGGTGGATTGCTGCATGTAGATGACCTCCATAATCATAAAATAAATACGAATTGTAGTTTGAATATGAATAATATTATTGTAACGGCGGAGGCGAATTTTTCAAGAAAAATTTGAGAAAACTGTGAAATAAGTAATGGAATTCTTATTTTTTGATTAAGAATTGTGAGGATTGTAGAAATAAATAGAAGTTTGTTTTATAATATGTGAGATATCAGGGTTCAAAGTTTCAAGTGCCGTTCCTGCTTGCAGCGGAGCAATTCGTTAATATCGGAGTAAAAAATTCAATCGAAAGGTGGTTTTATATATTATGGAAAGAAAAAACGCATGGCTTTCTTATGGAGAATCGGATGAGAAAGAGATGGAGAAACTTGCAAAGGATTACCGCGCATTCCTTGATGCAGGCAAGACAGAGCGTGAATGTGTGACGGAACTTGTCAGAGAAGCAGAAGCCAACGGATATGTCAGCCTTGAAGCAAAACAGGCAGCAGGCGAGAAGATCCAGCCGGGAGATAAAGTATATGCAGTCGGAATGAAAAAGATCATGGCACTGTTCCACGTAGGCCAGGAACCGCTGGAAAAAGGTATGAACATCCTCGGCGCACACATCGACTCCCCACGTCTCGACGTAAAACAGAATCCTCTGTATGAAGACACAGACCTTGCATACCTCGATACCCACTACTATGGCGGTGTCAAGAAATATCAGTGGGTAGCTCTTCCACTCGCGATCCACGGCGTGATCGCAAAAAAAGACGGCAGCGTAGTCAACGTTACCATCGGTGAAGATGAAAATGATCCGGTCGTATACATCACAGACCTTCTGATCCACCTTGCAGGCAAACAGCTTCAGAAAAAAGCAGCCGAGGTCATCGAAGGTGAAAATCTCGACATCCTGATCGGAAGCAGACCGCTCAGCGAAAGCACCGATGAGAAGAAAAAAGAAGCAGTCAAATCCAATGTTCTCCGTATCCTCAAAGAGAAATACGATGTAGAAGAGGAGGATTTCCTTTCAGCAGAGCTTGAGATCGTTCCGGCAGGCAAGGCACGTGACTGCGGTCTGGACAGAAGCATGGTAGCCGCATATGGACAGGATGACCGCGTATGCGCCTATACTTCCTTTGTCGCAATGATGGAAATGGACGCACCGAAACGCACAAGCTGCTGTCTCCTGACAGACAAAGAAGAGATTGGAAGCGTCGGCGCAACCGGAATGCAGTCCAGATTTTTTGAAAATACCGTTGCAGAACTTCTGGATGGAATGGGATGCTATTCTGATCTGGCACTCAGAAGAACTCTCCGCAACTCCAGCATGCTTTCCTCTGATGTAAGTGCGGGCTATGATCCGGCTTATGGAGAATGCTTCGAGAAAAAGAATGCTGCATATCTCGGAAGAGGCATCGTGCTCAATAAATTCACAGGAGCAAGAGGCAAATCCGGCTCCAACGATGCAAATGCTGAATATGTTGCGGAAGTCCGCAGGATCTTTGACGACCATCAGGTTGCATTCCAGACTGCAGAACTTGGCAAGGTCGATGTAGGCGGCGGTGGAACCATCGCATATATCGCAGCCCTTTATGGAATGAACGTGATCGACAGTGGTGTGGCAGTCCTGAGTATGCATGCTCCGTGGGAAGTTACAAGCAAAGCCGATATTTACGAAGCAAAGAAAGCATACAAGGCATTTTTGCTTGATGCATAATAAGATATCTGAAACAGGAATAAATCAGGCTCCATGAAGGGGCACCAGAGGAGGATTTATGGACAACGATACACTGATCAAAGTAGAAGACTTATGCAAGATTTACAATCCTGGAGAAAACGAAGTGCGTGCTCTGGATCATGTGAGCCTGGAGATCAAAAAGGGAGAACTGGTAGCGATCATCGGACAGTCCGGTTCTGGCAAATCCACGTTTATGAACATGCTCGGATGCCTTGATGTTCCGACTTCCGGCAGATATTATCTTAACGGAACAGATGTGTCCGAAATGACGGACAATGAACTCTCAGAAGTGCGAAACCGTGAGATCGGTTTTATCTTCCAGGGCTTTAACCTGATCGCAAATCTGAACGCGATCGAAAACGTAGAACTTCCCCTGATCTACAGAGGCGTAGACAAGAAAACAAGGCACCAGCTTGCCGTAGATTCGCTCAAACTGGTCGGTCTGGAGAAACGTATGGATCATAAGCCAAGTGAAATGTCCGGTGGTCAGCAGCAGAGAGTTGCGATCGCGAGAGCCATTGCCGCACAGCCGCCGGTGATCCTGGCAGATGAGCCGACCGGAAACCTGGACTCCGCATCCAGCAGGGAGATCCTTGCGATCCTCAAAAAGATGCACAAGTCAGGACGAACCGTGATCCTGATCACACATGACAATGGAATTGCGGCTCAGGCACGCCGTGTGGTACGTATCATGGACGGAAAAATCGAATCCGACACAATAAATGAGGATTTTGACCAGGAGGCAGAGGCATGAAGAAGAAAAAATCCAAAAAGAAACTGCTGATCGGTGCAGGCGTGATCGCAGTTGTGGCAGTGGGCGGCGTATCTGTCCTGGGAGGCAGGTCATCTGGCGAGGAGGCAGTTCCACAGGTTGAGGTGGTAAAAGCCGAGATCGGTGATGTCCAGCAGACCGTGGAGGCAAGCGGAACCGTAGTCAGCGAAGAATCCAAGACATATTTTTCTCCGGTGAATGCCAAAGTAGACAAGGTCGATTTCAAAGAGGGCGACACCGTCAAAGCCGGAACAGAGCTGGTGGCTTTTGACAAAAAGGATCTCGAAAGAGAGCAGAAAAAAGCTGATCTGAACGTAGAGTCCGGGAAATTGGACATGACCAATACGATCAACAAATCGGACAAGGCAGTTCAGAAACAGAAAGATGCCGCAGGTAATGCGTCAAGCCTGAAACAGCAGGTGGCAGCGCAGGAAGATTATGTGGCGAGCCTTAAGGCACAGATTTCTCAGGTAACAGCCAATGCACAGGCACAGGCAGCAGCAGAATCTGCAAGAAAAGCAGCCGAGGCGCAGGCCGCCCAGGAAGCTGCACAGCAGAAAATCCAGCAGGAATATGCAGCCGACCTCAGTACATATCAGAACAAAACACTCCCGGCATATCAGAATAAGCTGAATGAACTTAACAATACGATGAATCAGACTCTTCAGGAATACAATCAGTCCGAGAGTGAGTATCAGATGGCTTTTCAGACCTGGTCGGGGGATCAGACGGACGAAAATGCAGATGCACTTTCCATTGCAGAACAGTTACGGAGTGAGTCACAGATTGCATATCAGGACGCAAAGCGTGACTACGAAGATTATAAGGCACAGAAGCCGGAAGCACCGGTGTTATCTGATTACACAGGAGAAAGTTCTGCAATCGTGTCAGATGGAACCAAGACAGAAACATCCTCTGATTTTTCGGATACTACAGAAACCGCGACAGTAACAGCAGATACCTCTGCTCTGGAATCTGAGCTGGAAAAAGCCAGCAGCGATCTTGCAGAGCTCCAGTCCAAACTGTCCAGTGAAGAGGCAACTGCAGAAGCAGACCCGGGAGCTGTGACCGAAGAAGAAAAAGAAAAAATGGAGATCACCAACAACCTCGCAGAACTGGATCAGATGTCAGCCAAGGAACTTGTAGAAGCAGCCAAAAAAGGAATCCACGCAGATTTTAACGGCGTAGTGACAAAGGTTGCCGTTGTGGAAGGCTCTACAACAGCACTTGGTACAGAACTTTTTACCCTTCAGAATACAGATAAAGTAGATGTAACGGTAAACATTTCCAAGTATGACTACGACAAGGTTCAGGAAGGACAGAGCGCACAGATCACACTTGCAGGAAAAACATACGAAGGCGAAGTTATCAAGGTCAGCCACATTGCGACGCAGAATGAAAAAGGTGCATCCCTGATCTCAGCAGACATCCGTATCAAAAATCCGGACGAAGATATTTTTCTCGGCGTAGATGCCAAAGTAACGATCCAGGCACAGAAAGCAGAGAACGTTGTCGTTCTGCCGTCCGAAGTTGTCAACATTGGCAAAGAGGGTTCTTTTTGTTATGTCCTTGAAGATGGCGTGATCACCAGAAAAGATATCACAACAGGTATAAGTTCTGACGATTATATCGAGGTAACAGATGGCATTGAGGCAGATGAACAGGTGATCCGTGATATCGGTTCCCTGCAGGAAGGAATGCCTGCACAGGCCGTGGATGCCAGTGCGGAAGGCGTTGATGGAGCAGATGCTGTTCCTGCCGATGCAGAAGATGTGGTTACAGAAACAGAAGAAGGTGCTTGATGGGTGGAGTGTATGAATATATAAAAATGGCAGTCCAGAACATCCGTGCAAATAAAGGACGTTCTTTTCTGACTATGCTTGGGATCATCATAGGTATTGCCTCGGTTATTGCGATCGTTTCTATCGGTGAGGGAACCAAGAATCAGATGAACAGTGAGATCGACGGGATCGGTGCCGGTAAGATCGCGATCAGCGTCAGCAGTGATGCCATGACAGAGGACGAATGGATCACACCGGAAGATGTGCAGGAAGTCCGTAAACTGGATGATGTAGAGGGAGTCAGTGTTTCAAACAGTTATGACGGTGAGACTGTGACCGGCAAGGGTACTTTTTCTATTATGTTAACCGGCGAGGGCCCGGATGCCAAAATGATCAATAACTCTGAAATGAAATACGGAAATTATTTCGGAGAGCAGGAGACCGAGGAGGGCAAAAACGTCTGTGTCATTTCCGATTCCGATGCCAAAAGACTGTTTGGCACAGATGATGTCGTGGGTATGAGCCTTGATATCACCTGTTATGATTCTTCCAAATCATTTCGTATCATAGGTGTCACGACTCAGAAAGAAAATGGAACTTTTGTAAGTTATACTTATGATGGAATGCCGGTTACGGTGAATATCCCGTATTCATCCATGGATGATCTGGTCGTAGGGTCTGATGAATTTTATTCGATCACTGTCCAGGCAGACAAAACACAGGATTCCCAGGGGATTGCAGATCAGATCGTTCACCTGCTGGAAAAACGCCATCAGTGTGCCGGAGAAGATTATTTCCAGGTTGAGAGTTTCCAGGATATCATGAAATCTATGAACGAGATGCTTGGCATGGTCACGACTTTTATTTCTTTTGTGGCCGGAATTTCTCTTCTTGTCGGTGGAATCGGTGTCATGAATATCATGCTTGTGTCTGTCACAGAGCGAACGAGGGAGATCGGTATCCGTAAATCTCTTGGAGCCAAGACTGCTTCTATCATGCTGCAGTTCCTTGCAGAAGCAGCGATCCTGACAGTCATCGGTGGTCTGATCGGAATCCTGCTCGGTGTGCTGGCGGCATATGGAATCTGTACGGTCATGAGTAACAGTATGGGAATGGCAATCTCACCGGGGATCAGCCCGACAGTCGTGCTGGCAGCGACTTTGTTCTCCTGCGCGGTAGGTGTTTTCTTTGGAATCTACCCTGCAAGAAAAGCCGCAAAACTGAGCCCGATCGAGGCGCTGAGACGAAATTAAATATAACGAAGATCCTTCATCTTTCCCGAGGTGAAGGATTTTTTGTGCAAAAAATGTGACCGATTTCATAAAATCTCCTTATTTTTATCACATAAGTGTCACAAATTCAGCCTATATTGTTAGCTGTAAGCAACAGAAAGCAAAACAAAAGAAAAAATTAAAATAGAAGAGAGGAATTGATTATTATGAAACGTAAATATGCAGCAATGGTATTAGGACTGACAATGGCACTGACTTCTGTAAATATGGCATATGCAGCAAGTGATACTGCTGAGACAACAGAGGCTGCAGCAGAGGACGAGAGCGCAGATTCCACAGATACAACTACAGATGAGGCAGAAGCTACAGAAGTTTACGGTGAAGTCACAGAAGTTGGAGAGGACAGCATTACGATCAATGTAGGAACTCCAAAAGAAGGACAGCAGCCGGATGGACAGGACCCGAAGGGTGAAAAACCAGAGGATGGCAAAGACGCTGGAGATAAAGATGCAAAGGCTGATGATTCCAAGGACGAGAAAGCTGATGACAGCAAAGATGAAAAAGCAGATGATTCCAAAGATACAGAGGAAAGCACAGATGAGTCCGCAGACACAGAAGCAGCAGACGAATCTACAGAAGACAGCACAGACGAGGCAGCAGCTGATGAGAAAGATGCAGAAGCTCCAGATGACAAGGGCGAAGCTCCATCCATGCTGGATCTGACAGGAGAATCTCAGACGATCACAGTAACAGACACTACAACTTACGAGAAGGAAGCTCAGCCAGAAAAACCGGACGAAGCACCGGCAGATGATCAGAAAGCAGATGATTCCAAGGATGCTGACAGCGAGGACGCCAAAGCAGACGACACAGACTCTACAGATGAGTCCGCAGACACAGAGTCCACAGATGAAACAGCAGACAGCGACAGCACAGATGCAGGTGCTGCAGATAAAACAACAGACGAATCCGCAGATGCATCTGACAAAGATGCAAAACCAGACGATACAAAAGCTCCGGAGATGAAGACAGAAGCAATCGCATTCTCAGACATCAAAGTTGGTGATACCATCAAAGTTACTCTTGATGCAGATGGAAATGCAACAGCAGTTGTTGTAATGAATGCAGGTGCACCAGAAGCAAAAGAAGATGCAGCACCGGCAGATGACAAGAAAGATGACGCATCCAAAGACGACAGCGAAGCTGCAGAGACAACAGATGACAGCGCTGACGCTGAATAATAAAACAGTCGACATTATCTGAATTTGACATAGAAATCCGCATAATTAACAGGCAGGTACTGTTCACAGGTAATATCCCGCGAGGTGTTTTGCCATAGATATGGCAAAATCCCGAGACATACGGGGCAAAATGCTATCACCGAAGGTGATGTGGAATGCATTTTGACAAATACTGTGAACGTAGTGAACAGTATTTGTCAGACAAAATGACCGGGAGAGTTTTTGATCCCGGTCATTTGTCTGTCTTGATATCAGTAAATATCACCCGCACATATGGCAGGATTCGCAAGCAGACGGCGCGGTTGCACAGCCGCCAAGTGCAGTTTCTCTCAATTCCGCAGGAAGCTTTTTGCCTACGGTGAGCATGATCGTGATCATTTCATCGAGAGGGATAAGCTGTGTGATGCCTGCGAGGGACATTTCCGCAGCGACCAGTGCGATCGCAACACCGGAAGCATTTCGGTTTTGGCACGGATATTCCACCAGACCGCCAACCGGGTCACATACAAGCCCGAGCATGTTCATAAGCACGGTAGAAGCGGCGTAGGTACACTGCAGTGGCGTACCGCCCATCAGTTCTGTAGCGGCAGAAGCGGCCATGGCAGCTGCAACACCTGTCTCTGCCTGACAGCCACCGACAGCACCGGCAACGGTTGCATTTCGCATGGCAAGATATCCGATCGCGCCAGCATTAAAAAGTGCTTTCTGGATATCCTCGTCAGAGAAATCATAAACTTCCTGAAGTGCAAGAAGAAGTCCCGGAACGATACCGGCAGAGCCGGCAGTAGGAGAGGCTACGATCAGTCCCATGGAAGCGTTTGTCTCCAGAGTTGCCATTGCGTAGGTGATTGCTTTTTCCAGGACATTTCCACAGATCCCTTTACCGGAAGCAAGATGCCTGGAAAGCTTCTGTGCTTCACCGCCGATCAGTCCGCCCATAGATTTGACAGGGGTTTTGACCGGGGAAAAAGCGGCATCTTTCATGATCTCAAGGACACGTGCCATCCGTGAATTTACACTCTCGTCGGTCGTCTCACCGACAATAATCTCCCTCTGGCGCATGATCTCAGAGATCGGAAGCTGATGATCCTGGCAGAGCGTCAGAAGTTCTTTTGCATTTTTAAAATCCATGATAAAAAATCTCCTACCTTACATCTGCACGATCATGACTTCGTGGATATTTTCGTGCTGGCGGATCGTGACTCCGATATCCTCCGGAAGACGTCCGTCAGATTCCACGATCGTATAGGCGATCTCGCCTTTGGATTCGCGGAAAAGACGCATAAAAGCGATGTTTACGTTTCGGTCGCTGAGGCATTTGGTGATGTATGCCACAACGCCCGGTTTGTCCTGATGAGTTACGATCACGGCACTGTATTCGCCCGTGAAATCAACCTGTACGGAATTGATCCTTACGATGCGGACTTTGCCGCCTCCGAGAGATTCTCCGCGGACGGTCATTTCCTGACCGCTTTCGTTGACCATATGGATGTCAACAGTGTTTGGATGGATATCTGTTTCCAGCTTATTTGGCGTAAAGGTGAATTCGAGTCCTTTTTTTTCTGCAATCTCAAAGGAGTTGCGGATACGCATATCGTCTGTGGAAAATCCCATAATACCACCGAGCAGTGCGCGGTCAGTACCATGTCCTTTGTAAGTTCTGGAAAAAGATCCATACAGTGTAAATTCAACTTTTTTCAGTGGACCATTGATCATTTTCTGTGCGAGAAAACCAATGCGGGCAGCTCCGGCTGTGTGGGAGCTGGAAGGACCGATCATGTTTGGTCCCATTACATCAAATACGCTGATAAAAGACATTTTAATTCTCCTGTGGCTGTGGTGTTTTTAAGATAAATTTCTTATAAATAGTGTCTACGATGATACCGATAGCGTTGTCACCGGAAATGTTGCAGGCTGTTCCGAAGGAATCCTGTGTGATGTAAAGTGCAACCATGATGGCGCAGATCGCGCCTTCCGGATCTCCGGCTTCTGCGCCGAATACCATGTACAGGAACGGAAGAGCAGTCATGATGGAACCGCCAGGAGCTCCCGGGGAAGCAACCATTGCGATGCCGAGTGTCATGATGAACGGAATGACAGTTGCGAGACTGATCGGAAGCTGGTTCATCAGACAGACAGCAGTTGCACATGCGGTGATCGTGATCATGGAACCTGCCATATGGATGTTTGCACAAAGTGGTACAACGAAGTTACGGATCTGGGAGCACACGCCGTCAGCTTCTGCACACTGCAGATTGACCGGGATCGTTGCAGCAGAGGACTGTGTTCCAAGAGCTGTAGTATACCCAGGAACCTGGTTTTTTATAAGGGTCAGAGGGTTTTTCTTGCTGACAGAACCTGCGATCGTGAACTGGATAAAAATGCAGATCAGATGCATTGCGATAACAACAAGGAAAACTTTCCAGAGGATTCCAAGGATCGAGAAAGTTTTGCTGATTTTGCATAAAAATACGATTGACGTCTTCGTGAGTGTATTGTATCATCAACATATAAATGAAGCAAATTCATAGTATTTATGACATGGTTGAAAATTTTTCATAATAAGAGGGAGGGCGTCATGGAGATCCGTCAGGTGCAGTCTTTTGTTCATGTTGCGAGACTTGGAAGTTTTTCCAGGGCAGCGGAGACTATGGGATATTCACAGTCTGCCATTACGGTCCAGATCCGGCTTCTGGAGGAAGAACTCGGTACGAAGCTGTTTGACCGTATGGGTAAGAAAGTCAGCCTTACGCCGCAGGGGAAGCGTTTCCTGGAGCATGCCAACCGTATCCTTTATGAAATGAACAGGACGATAATGACGATGAATGAGGACAGGGAGCTTGAGAATCCGCTTCATATTGGTACGATCGAATCTCTGTGCACAGCGAAGTTTCCACGTATCCTGAGCCAGTTTCATACGCTTTATCCGAAGGTGAACATACAGATCACGCTGGATTCACCGGAGAAGCTGATCCGTATGATGGAGCACAATGAACTGGATCTTATCTATATCCTGGACACGCCGCGCTGGAATAAGGAATGGATCAAGGTCATGGAGGCAGCAGAGCCGATCGTTTTTGTTGCATCTGTAAATTCTGAATTTGCATTGAGGAAGGAAATGGTGCTTCAGGATATCCTGGGAGAACCTTTTTTTCTGACGGAAAAAAATGCGAACTACAGGCAGGCGCTGGATCAGCATCTTGCGCTTGGGAACCGCACGCTGGATCCTGTCCTTGAGATCAGCGATACGGAATTTATCATTAAGATGGTGGAGCGAAATGACGGACTTTCGTTCCTTCCATATTTTGCAGTGGAGAAATATATCCGCAGCGGCCGGATTGCCATGCTTGACGTGACCGACATTGATATTTCCATGTACCGCCAGATCTTCTATCATAAAAACAAGTACAAAACCCGCGAAATGAGTGAATTCATCCGCCTCATAACCGAGTCCGAAAATGCCTGAAATGCACCTTCAAAATATAAAAATAAAAAAAATAAATTTTTTTCAAAAAAAGTGTTGACAAAATGACAGTTATACTATAAAATACATTTTGTTGTGAGCGACAAGTACTCACAAAACAAAAGAGATGTGCGTTTAGCTCAGCTGGATAGAGCGTTTGGCTACGGACCAAAAGGTCGGGGGTTCGAATCCTCTAACGCACGCTTCAGTGAAAGGCTGGAAACCTTGAAAAATCAATGGTTCCTGGCTTTTTTTGTGCTTGTTAAATTGAGTTCGAACCTGTGACAAGGAAAATTTAGGTGAAATTAGCTGGCAAATGCCTTTTCCATGATACTCAGATTTTCTTCCGGAGTCAGTGGATTGTAGATATACCCCAATGTTGTTGCGGTGTTGCTGTGACCGAGGCAGGCACGAATCTGATCATGAGGAAGACCAGCAGCATTCAGGCGACTTGCATAAGTCTTTCTCAGCTCTGCGGCATTCATATGTACCATTTCCTGTACAATCGATATTTCCCATTTCTTCATGTCAAGATCTCGCCAGCGGAGTGCACACAATTCTCCGGCACGTAATCCCATCAGAAAATTGCAAACGATGGATAAAAAGCGCGGTTCATGTTTCTTATCATATGATTTCCAGAGATCCTCAATGATATTATGATATTCGTTGGTATTGTAAACCTGAGTTTCACTGGTTGGCTTAGACACCTGACGGAATTTAACGGTTACCTTGAGTTCAGGAAATGGATTACGGGCAATATATCCATGGTCTTTCGCATACTCAAACATCTGTTTTGGAATGGTTTTTATCGTCTGCCAGGCGTGACTGGATAAATTATATTTTTTGATCAACTGGTTGGCCCAGGAATTGATATCCGAGACCTTTATTTCCTGTAAGGGTATCTGAAAAAAATCAGTTCCATCAAAAAATCTTCTCCAGTGTTTTCGGTGGGCACAAATAGTGTTAGGACTGTCAGTGATAGTTCTTTTGTAGGCGAGCCATTCTTCGAAAATATCCTGCAGGCAAACAGAAGTGGATTCTATATAGTATGGTTTTAATGCATCCAACAATTCACCGCGGGTTTTTCGTTGAATCCGTTTGTCGTAGTTCTGGGGATTGGCAGTGTACCAGGCATCTCTTTTCTCGTTGTAAAAGATTGTGTACTTGTGAAGTTTTTCTACTTTTTTTCTGGTTAGCATTTTTTCAATATCCGCTACCGTTTCCTCATCAATTGTACCATCGATAAAAAGATTTTCCAGTCTTGATTTTTTTACTTCAGTCTGCATAGTTAATCACCTTTTTATCTTTAATATGTGATTTTAAGATGCAGGGTGTCTGAAAAAGGAAGGTGCTTTTTAATTGTATAATTTTGTAGTAAATTTAGTTGAAATTTGGAACTCAAAAGTATATAATGTATTTATGGAACTCAAAAGTTGGGAGGTGAAATTAAATTGAGTCCACGCACTGGCAGACCGACAGATGCGTTGAAAAATCATGATCTGAAAGTGAGAGTAGATGATAAGCTCTATGATCGATTGCTTAAATATGCAGATGATAATAATATTACCAAAGCTGAAGCAATAAGACGTGTATTAGATGAGCATTTGCCGAAAAATTAAAAACCAGTCCAACTGCCCTGACAAGATAGTGAACTGGTTTATATGAGTCTGCCACAGGAGTTTCCCTGCAGCTAAATCTGATTATAGCACCGTGGGGAGGCTTCTGGCAACTTATTAACTGCTGCCGGAGAAAAAATCTGACAGCCGATTATGTACAAAAGGAGTCAATCATATGGAACTTGATCTTTTAATCACTGAACTGGATGAGACGACTATCCAGATCGACAAGATGAGATACCTGACAACACAGATTTCTACTAAAGCAGGTGAAAAGACAAAGCACGCAAAGAATGCTCTTCAGTATGATTTTGAAAGTCAGGAAATTGTCAAATGCGCGGCTATTCTTTCCGATTATATCGAAGCTGCGGATGCAGCAATTAAAAAGGCAGTTAGTGCGCTGGCAGAATACGATACTAAACTTCAGGCAAGAGATATTAAAGAATCTCCTGCAGAAGTTGTGGTGGATGATGTTGTAGAGTAGTTACAACATTATACACTGCATTTTTGTAAACAAATCAGAGACTTCCTGCATGGTTAACATCTGAGCAGCACGCATTGCATTCCGTGCATTTTTCCAGTCGGATTTTTTGAAGACCCGAGAGGAAGGATTGAATTTGTTTATCCAGTCAAGAACCTGATTAACAGAAAGCTTATTATTACTCAGATATGGAATATCCCACATCCTGAGACGGTATCCCATAATAATGGTAAATAACTGGCGGAAGGCGTACGCATCATGATCGGCAATATGATGCTCACTTCCGCCTTTTTTTGCATAAGATTTCCTAAAGAAAACAGACCAGTCATTCTCAGTGCGGAGAACCACACAGCTTTTACCAATTGACTTATATTTTCTGTATTGTTCGATTGATGTATAAGGTCGTGTTTCAAAATTTGCTATTTCATAAGTGGTTTCATTTATCACGGGATATACTGTATGGAATGTTTGCGGATCTGGAAGTCTTTTTAAATCAAAATCCATTCGAATGGAGCGGGTGATGTCTGTTGCACTAAAATCTTTAGCATCATTATTTTTTGCCAGATCACGAAATCCAGTGAATTTTTTTGTGGTACAGGATAAAGGACCTGTTCGGGAGAGAACTTTAGTCATAAAGGCAAGCCTGTCCTCATAAGAATCAGGTGTGTACCCTGTAGAATAACTATTGTGAGCACAGACGCCATCAGGAGCGAGTGATACATTTCCACGCGTAGTTATATTAAGCAGATCAGATTGCTGATGTTTCAGTTGCCAGATGTCTGAACTGCGATTGTCTGTTAATTTCAGGCGGGCTTCCTGAAACAATCTTGCAAAACCAAACAGATTCAGCCTGTATACAACCTCAGAAGGGGCGTCACTTATGAAACCGTCAGTGGTCACACTGAAACAGTTATAATCAAGAGTATTTAACTGATTCATGGCAGCGATAAGGCAGCATCGTACACCAGCGGTGGTGAGACAGGCATGTACAGGGGAAGTGATCCGGGAGCCACCAATATTTTGCATTATTTCTTTATAAGCATCCCAGGAGCTTTTTTCTACAACATCCTGAGCAGTTTTTCCATACAAAGAAGTAACTGCTGTTTTCAGCAGAAAATCCGGAATGGTGCCTTTTCCAATGGTGTCCTGTACACATTTGCGATCAACTACAAGTTGTTTGACAGTATGGTAGAGACTGTGGGATATCTGAAGGTCATCATCTACTAAAACAGTACCAACATATACACGGACGGCTGTGATTTCAGCTCCCAGCCGGAGGACAAGATAGATTTCAGGTCCTGAAGCATAAACACCGTCTAAGCCCTCTGATGATTGAGGAAAAATGAGACAGCCTTCCACTGAAACAGGGATGCAAGGGTACTTGACGGATTCCGGAAAGCGGAACCTTATGTAACCAAACATAGGATCAAAAGGTGTTCGAAAATCCTGTAGTATAATCGGGCGATTATATATTTCACGTTGAATAACAACAGAATTACACCAGTCTACATCAGGTACCAGACACATACAGGTAGGATATGCATTTATCAGATCATAGTCATATGTAGTGACCTTATCATAATATCCAATGATAGAAGATCCATTATACCCACCATGATATGCGTTTTTGGCATACTCATGTAAGATTCTGCAGTCATCATTTAATGGGACCAGAGAGGTATCTTCTATGTAAGAAGGTTTATTGTATTTATTTATGATTAACTGACGTCCATGAGAGATTCTGGTCAGTCCTCTGAATTTCCTGTCAAAATCATTTGCATTATCAGGAAGAACATTAAGTGCTTTTGAAAGCTGTGGTACGGCCGATCGCACTGCAGCAGAGGAAACGGTCAAAGGCATAGTTTGGTTTTGCCCCCATAAAGCTGTGGAATATTGAAGTACGATGATACTGTCTGTTATGGCATATTCCATATACTTAACGGGGTTAGAAAGAAGGAAAGAGCTCATGTCAGCAAGTTCCTTTTTGGATATTTCATGTTTATATATGTTAACGATGTTACCAAGGTGTTCAAGTTTTTTCTTTTTTGGTGGTGCGTAGCATAACGTATCACGGAAACTGATCTGAATGGGATAAAAACGCCAGTGCCATGAACAGGTGCGAGGGTGGATATACTGCGGTTTCAGGGAAAGCATCCCACCTTGTATATCCTTCAACTTATGTAAAAAATTCCATCCTGTTAAATCAAAAGAAGTAAGATCTGCTTTGTTTGAGTGGCAGATCAATGTTACGGGAATAGCAGATTTATCAGAGTCACCGAAGGAATTGTAATATCCCAAGCACCAGGCAGACTGGTCAGAAGGATTGTAGTTCTTGTCCTGCCTGTTAAGGTTACAGTTCAACAGAGCCTCTTTCTCAGCAGGATTATCACAACATTCTATTGCTTCTTTTGAAGTAGAGTAAATCTGTCTGGCATAGTTATGAGAGTCTTTTCCAGACTTTCGCGAATGAGAAACCCAACGTTGTGTTTCGCGATAGTCAATGCCCTTTTCGGAAAGAGATACCTGAGGATAATTCGTTAAATGGAAGTTCTCAATCATCCATGACAGGGCAAAAGAAAGAGGAAGTCTGTTACCATTGAGAGAGTAGAAGATAACTTCCACAATCTGATCTATATTAACAGGATTCCAGAATGCAAACTGCCAGGTGATAATTTCGCGAGAAATCTCATCATCCGCAGAACCTGTAACATATTCGGTATCAAGGGCAATGGTGATGCGGAACTCGTTTGAAAGCATATTCTTTATGGAAGGTAACGTGCTGAAAGAAAATGCAATATCAGGATACGGGGGTTCAAACCGGGACGATGGGTTTCCCATAGTCAGGTTTGAACCCGCTTCAAAAGCCTTATTCTCTGCGGTTTTTCCTGTGGCGTAATGCGTAACTTGTTTATCAGTTACGCGTTTTGAATAACTTGTCTGTTTAAGAACGGATGAATTTTCAAACCTGTATAAAACACCAAATTGATAACAACGAGTTCCTTTTTCCTGGCGATAAGCTGTGGTGGATTTCCATCCAGCTTTTTTTAATTCTTCTATAATCTTTGGATTGTTAGAAATAGAAGTGTCTGCTAAAAGCTTTCTCATAATGCAAACTCCTTTTATTTCTTAATATGTAATTTCTACATGGGTCTTAAGCGAAAAAGTATTGCTGGTTGAAGAGTAATTGTTTGTGGTGAATTGTTTGTTCTGTATTAAATTGTGATGTTGGAGACATCATGGAATTTGTTCCAGATAAAAAAGAGGAACAGTAAGGAGGTACGGTAGTATGGATCATTCTTATCGTTATATTGCGTCTTTGACCAGAGAACCGTTCCTTTTCTACGAGATGCGTTCTATCGCAAAGCTAATGGCAGAAGGAAATTCAGATGATGCGATTGTGAAAGAAATTGTAGAGCAGAATCTTTTTCAGTACCCAACGGAAAAATCTATCACACGCATAGCAAAAGCTTGTATCAAACGGCTTCATGCACTGGAAGATGACTCACTGGTTTCTGCGATTGCATCACAGCCAACAGATGTAGCAAAACAGATTTGTCTGTATGCGTTGATGAAGCAGAGCCGATTGGCCTGGGAATTTATGGTGACCGTCATTGGCGAGAAGTACAGATTAAGGGACACGTCTTTTGGCAAGATTGATTTGAATACATTTTTTATGCGCTTGCAGGAACAGAATGATACCGTAGCTTCCTGGATCGATACTACAATAACAAAGTTAAAACAGATCATTGCCAGAGTAATGGAAAGCAATATTACTGAAACGTATGATTTAGATGACGATACCTATGCCGAAGAAGAAGGAAAAGTGTACGATGTAGCAGATGATTCCGAATGGAAAGCTGTTGGAGAGAAGATACGGATTAATATCAGGTAAAGAGGATATTTTTTATCTGGAGTTGACAGTTCACATAATGAATTGCTGAAATATGCTAATGAGAAAATGAAAGGTTGAATGATTAATTAGTAGCTTTAAGTGCGGGAATAGGAATGTACCGATAAAGGGATAAGATATCCATACATATAGACGTGAGATATAAAAAAAGCTATACTGTAAAAAAGTACCAGAGGTGGCAGCAGGAATGAAGAATAAAATTTTGGTAATCGAGGACGACCGTGCAATTTCAGAATTGTTGTGTATGAATCTGGAAGCGGCAGGATATGAGACTGTGGCAGCTTATGATGGGGAAGAAGCCCAGCGGCTGCTCTTATGGCATGAGGATGCAGATATGGCAGTGGTGGATATCATGCTGCCGGGAAAAGACGGATTTGCACTGATGGAGGATTTTAAAAAGAAAGATATTCCGGTACTCTACCTGACTGCAAAGGATGATGTGGCTTCCAAGGTGAAGGGATTAAAGCTGGGTGCGGAAGATTATATGGTAAAACCTTTTGAGATGCTGGAACTTCTGGTACGTATTGAGAAGGTGCTGGAGAGGACCGGACGGGACAGGAAAGTTCTGATGATCCGGAATATTATGGTGAATGTGCAAAGTCATCAGGTTTTAAAAGACGGGATTCCGGTTAATCTGAAACCAATGGAATATGACCTCTTTGTGCTGCTCCTCCAAAATAAAAACATTGCCCTCGGAAGGGAAGAATTGTTAAAACGGGTCTGGGGAGAAGACTACCTGGGGGAAAGCAGGACGGTAGATGTTCATATCGGACAGCTCAGAAAAAAACTGGAACTTTATGATGAGATCAAGACGATCCCGAAGCTTGGATACCGTCTGGAGGAATAAGTATGAAGCTGTGGAAACGGACAGTACTTCTTATGCTGGTAACTTTATTGTGCGCACTGATCCCAGTGGGTGCATTAAGCATTTATGTCACAGGAAACCGAAGGCTGAATAATGCAGCAGAGACTTACGGAAGACAATTGGAAAACGGGAAGACACTTCTGGAACAATTTTGGGACAACAGCAAATATGAACAGATGTCAGAGACCGGAAAGAAAGCCTATATGGGATTTCAATTCCAACGATGCTGTGGGGCGGGCATGGCGTTGATCGATAAGAAAAGTAATGCGGCCATTGAAAACCTGACAGATTATGAAGTTGTAGGAATTGAAAATCTGGGCCTGAAGAATGAAAATGATCCATATGCCTACAAGATACAGAAACTGGGGAAGAAATATCTTCTTCTTCAAAAAGTAGTTTTATCTAAACTAGAAGGATATGACGTCCTCTCTGTTCGGGAAGTCACAGGACTCTTTACAGAGCTGAGGCAGACAGCTGGCTGGTTTACTGGAATTTATTTGGCAGTGTTTCTGATTGCAGGACTTTTTATTTATATGATGATGAAGAGGACTGTGGAACGGATGGAGAAACTGCAGGAGGTGGCAGAGAAACAGGAACTGCTCATGGGAGCACTTTCCCATGAGATGAGAACACCGTTAACCTCCATTATTGGTTATTCGGATACCCTGCGTCATGTAAAACTAAAAGATGAACAGAAAGACAGGGCATTGGAACATATCAACCGGGAGGGAAAACGTCTGGAGGCTCTTTCGGGAAAAATGCTGCAGCTACTGGGACTTTATCAGAACCATGCCATACAGATGGAAATGACTCCGGCAGGTGAACTTTTAAAGAACGTTATTGATATGGAAAGGGAACCGGCAGAGAAGAAAAATGTGCAGCTGAAGACGGAATATGAAGCATTTTCCATGAAGATGGACGCAGCTTTGATGGAAAGTCTTCTGGTAAATCTGATTGACAATGCCCTAAAAGCTACAGTTGCTGGTGGAAGCATTTGGGTAAAGGCCTATGAGAAAGCTGGAAAAAAGATCTTTGAGGTGTCGGATACTGGAATTGGGATCCCAGAGGAAGAACTGGGAAAGATCACAGATGCGTTCTATATGGTGGACAAATCACGAAGCCGAAAAGAAGGCGGCTCCGGGCTTGGTCTGGCACTCTGTGTGAAGGTAGCAGAACTTCATGGCGGATTCCTGCAGATCGAAAGTCAGCCGGGAGAGGGGACAACGGTAAGGGCTGTCTTCTGATTTACAAGTTGTTTACATTTTGATGAATACATTGGAAAGGCAATATGGTACTCTTTTCTTATAAGAAGAGGGTACCTTTTTTAATACCGAAAGGAAAGGACGGAAAAAGAATGAAGAAAATAAAAATGTTTATGGGAGCCGTTCTGTGTATGAATCTTCTGGCGGTATCAGGATGTGACCGTGTTGTCCAGTCTGCTGTTGTAGAAGAAAAAGATGAAACAGATCAGAAAAAAGAGGAGAACAAGAAAACAGTTCAGGAAACAGTTGCAGAACAGGTAGAGGCACCGGAAACTTATCGGGCAATAATCCAGGTGGATTTAAGATCGGCGGATCGGGAGGATAAAGAAAATCCGATGAAGTTCACTCTGACAGCAGATGCACCGGTAAAAGTGCCGGATGTGGATACGATCTGTTTAAAAAAAGTAAAGAGAGTAGCGATTTCTGAAGAAGAACAGAACAAGATAAAAGATACATTTGGCAAAGGACAGCCCATGCAGGAAGAGAACGATGAGAATGAACAGGCGGGGACGTATACAGTAGATGGGCTGACCTATCAGTACTCTTATGTAAAGAGTGAGCAGGAATCTGGTGTGGAGGAACTTGGATTTCAAATAGCGAAGTTTATTTTTGACGATTGTGGAGACATGACTCTGGCATCGAGCGAGAAAAAAGAAAGGGAAGAACGCTTTCAAAATTATATAAAGGCAGGAAGCGGGAAAGTGTCTGAAAAGGAAGCAAAGGAGAAGGTTTCAGGTCTTGTGTCCGGAGACTGGGAGCTATTTGAAAGTTCTTCAAAAGCACTTACCGAAGGAAACACTACTTTGGAAAAAGATGATTTTATTTTTGAACGGGCGCTAGACGGGATCCCGGTTAATTATGTAAGGGAAATCTCTCTGCCTGTTAATGAGCAGGCCCTTGAATGGGAAAACGAAGATGGAACACTTCATGAAGGACAATCTGAAGGTTGGGAAAATGAAGTACTGACGATGGATTTTTGTAGTGGGACAATTCAGAGCTTTTTACATAGAAATCCCATTGAAGCATCGAATGTTTCCGATGAGAGGCTGTTCTTACTTCCTTTTGATGAGGTCAAGGATATCTTTGAAAAAACGATCACTTTGCAGGTCATGACAGAAGACAAGAATCGGATGATTGCTGTCGATGGAGGAAGCAACTACCGTTATCCGTCCATTGATGCACAGAGCGCGGAGATAACCATAACAAAGGTACAGCTGGGTTATATGCGCATGCCAGACAGTGAAGGCAGCAATACCGAAGCAGTCCTGATCCCAGTGTGGGATTTTTATGGAACATGGACATCCGAAGAACCAGAGTATAAGTACGGAAATGGGGAGGATGGACTGGTCATGGGAGACGTGACGATGGATGATGCAGGTGTTTCGCTTCTTACGATCGATGCACGCGATGGCAGCGTGATACAAAGAGTACAGGCGGGGTGGGCAGTTTCTACAGGAAACAACTAAATATTTATAAAAATCTGCTATTACGAGAACCAATTTGCCTGTATATGCATCTAATTAGTGTAAAACAAAAACGTATATAGATCCGGCCGGACAGAAGGAGAAAACATATTATGACAAAAGATGCATTTATCAGGGAGGTTCGGGAGGCAGAAGCCATGCTGTATCATGTATCAAAGTCTATTTTGAAGAATGACTCTGATTGTGGTGATGCGGTACAGGAAACTCTTCTTAAAGCATACGAAAAACTTCCTACATTAAAAAGAGAGAAATTTTTTCGAACATGGATCACCAGGATACTGATCAATGAGTGTAAAGGGATTCTTCGAAGACGAAAAAATGTGATTCCATATGAAGATTATATGGATAATGCAAGAATGTTTGAGGAAAATCGTTATGATCATTTATATATGGCAATCATGGAACTTCCGGAAGATTTGAGAATTTTGGTAACATTATATTATATAGAGGGTTTTTCGCAAAAAGAGATTAGTGAAATTCTGGAGATCCCGACAGGAACGATCAAAAGCAAACTTTCCAGGGCAAGAGATTCTTTAAAAGAACAGCTTTCTAATGAGGAAAAACCACCAACTGCCAGGAAGAACAGTAAAATGTCGGATAAAGTGACAGGAAAGGGGAAAATGCCATGTTAGAAAATAAATGGAAAGATATAGCACCAGAAGTACCGTATGATTTTCACGAAAAGTTTGAAGAGACGCTGCAGCAGATTGATAAAGCAGATGTTGCAGGTAAAAGATATAAGAGAAAGAAGATACGTGGCCGTGTATTAATTGTGGCAGCGGTGATCTGTGCTGCTATGGCTGTTACTGTGGCTGCAAAAGAGTTCTTTAAATGGAATGATTACCTGGTGAAAAGACTGGATCCATCGGAGGAACAGCAGGAGACACTGCAGGAATCAACTTATATTCAGAATATAGACCAGTCTGTAACACAAAATGGTGTGACGGTTACCCTGACAGATTCTGTTCAGGATCAGGGATTCCTGTATGTTTTTTTTGAAGTGAAAACAGAGGACAGTATTTCTATGACTGATCATACTTCTTTTGAGGAGATGACACATTTTAAGATCGATGGAAAAGA
>NZ_QULA01000027.1:0-218 GCF_003481595.1 Blautia sp. OM07-19 | reverse complement strand
AGGAGATGACACATTTTAAGATCGATGGAAAAGAAGTATATGCAGTGGACGATAACAGATTTGGAAGTTTCAATACTGGGGTAGGACAGGATGAATTACTGAAAACAGATCAAAATTCTGCGCATCTTAAACATTTTAACGCCTATATATCTTATGACAGTGATTATGATCTGAGTAATAAAACAGTAGAAATCACATTAAAGAATCTTACGGAGGAA
>NZ_QULA01000026.1:0-50239 GCF_003481595.1 Blautia sp. OM07-19 | reverse complement strand
AATCATAGTTTTATAAATGCTTACGATTTCTGCTTTTTGATAAAGTTAATGACATTGTGATTTTATGCGGGTTTTCAGGAAAATCAAAATTTTTTAAAAAAAATTAAAAAAAGGGGTTGATTTTTTTGAAACCCTGTAATATAATAACATTCGTCGCGAGCGATAAGAAATAAAAAACGCAAGCGAATGAATGAAGGGCTATCGCCAAACGGTAAGGCAACGGACTCTGACTCCGTCAGTTCAAGGTTCGAATCCTTGTAGCCCTGCTACTTAAGCACCTCAGATGAGGTGCTTTTTTTCTGCCTATTTATGAAACTCTTTGAAGGCGATCGGAGCAGGCTGGTTTTTGTGATGTTCTCCAATCTGTTTTTCCATCCAGACCATATTATACCAGGTATCAAATTTGTAACCGCACTGATAAAATTCTCCCACAAGACGGTATCCCATATGTGAATGAAACTCAACACTGTTATTATCCAGATGAGCATCGGCGGAAGGTGTATAGGCGATGCAGGCATTCATGTTGAGGATTCCCTGAGCTTTGAGTGTCTGTTCCAGAGCATCGTGCAGGAGTCTGCCGATTCCCATGTGCTTGCAGTTCTGATCGACATAGATCGAAGTTTCTGCAGCCCAGTCGTAAGCGGCACGCTCGTGGAACGGGCTGGCGTAGGCATAGCCAAGGATCTGGCTGTTTTTTTCTGCGACGAGGTATGGATATTTTTCCAGAGTATGGTGGATTCTGGATGTAAACTCTTCTATAGATGGCACATCGTATTCAAAGGTGATGGCAGTGTTTTCGACATAAGGTGCGTAGATCGCGAGAAGAGCCGGGGCATCGGATTCCCTGGCGGTGCGGATCGTGATTTTTTCATCAGATGACATGAAAGGTTCCTCCTTGATTTCCTTTAAATATTTTATCATGATTATAGCACCTGAAAGGAAAAATAACAGAGGAAAAAATGTGTTGTTCTGACGGTTGCAAATAAAAACGGGAAATGGTAAAGTTTACTGAGAAATAATTATAGATTTTGGTAACTATTCAGCAGGAGAAATGAAAGCGGGGATATATATGGCATACAGTTTCAGCGGGAGAGTCCGCTACAGTGAAATCGGAGAAAATGGTCTGTTAACACTGCCGGGAGTTCTGAATTATTTTCAGGACTGCAGTACTTTTCAGTCGGAAGAAGTAGGTCTTGGAATGGAAGTCCTCAGGGAATGGAAAAGATTCTGGGTATTATCCGCATGGCAGGTGATCGTGGACCGCTATCCGTATCTGGGAGAAGAAATCACCACTTCGACCTGGGCGTATGGATTTCGGAGTTTCCTGGGAATGCGTAATTTCTGCATGGAAACAAAGGGTGGAGAACGGCTCGCCTATGCCAATACGTACTGGACCTATATCAATGCGGAAAACGGGCTTCCTGTCAAACTGACGGAGTGCGATACCGCGGCATACGGGCTGGAACCAAAACTGGATATGGACTATGCACCCCGCAAGATCAAACTGCCGGGCGAGTATGAGCAGCAGGAGGCTTTTGCTGTGCAGAAGCATCATCTGGACACGAATCATCATGTAAATAACTGCCAGTACGTCCAGATGGCGATGGATTATCTGCCGGCAGATTTCAGAATCCATCAGATGCGCGCAGAATATAAGCAGCAGGCAAGACTTCACGATGTGATCTGCCCGGCGCGCGCTGTGGAAGACACAAAGACAACGATTCTTCTGAATGACCAGAAGAGTGAACCATATGCAATTGTAGAGTTTATGTAATAAAAAACATTGGAGGATTTTTATGATCGAATTAGGAAAAAAACAGACGCTGCAGGTAGTAAAAACAGTAGATTTCGGTGTATACCTGGCAGAAGATATGAACGCAGATACCAAACATCAGGTACTTCTTCCTGCAAAGCAGGTTCCGGCAGGTACAAAAGCCGGTGACAAGCTGGAAGTTTTTATTTACAAGGATTCACAGGATCGAATGATCGCAACTACAAATGAGCCGCGCCTGACAGTTGGAGAAGCAGGACTTCTCAGAGTAAAACAGGTGACAAAGATCGGTGCATTTCTGGACTGGGGGCTGGAGAAGGATCTTCTGCTTCCATATCATGAGCAGACAACAAGGATCTTTGAGGGACAGGAATGCCTGGTTGCTGTTTATGTGGACAAGAGCAGCAGACTTTGTGCAACAATGAAAGTTTATCCGTATCTTTCCCAAGAGACACCTTACAAAGAGGGCGACCGCGTGAAGGGCAGAGTTTACCAGATCAGCGATAACTTCGGTGTTTTTGTTGCTGTAGATAATAAATATTCTGCGCTGATCCCGGCAAGAGAGGCAAAAGGAAAATACCGCCCGGGAACTGTCCTTGACCTTCGTGTGACCAAGGTCAAAGAAGATGGAAAAATGGATGTCAGCGATCGTGAGGAAGCATATATTCAGATCAATGAAGATGCAGAAAGTGTGTTCAGCATTATCGAAGAATTTGCAGGAGTTCTTCCATTTGATGACAAGGCTTCACCGGAAGTCATCCGCAGAGAGTTCGGTCTGAGCAAAAATGCATTTAAACGTGCGGTAGGACATCTGCTCAAAGAAGGCAAGATCGAGATCAAAGACCGCCGTATCTACATTGTTAAGTAATTGGGCATAGTAAAGGATAAAAATATGAATTTTACACATCTTCATGTTCATACAGAATACAGCCTTCTGGATGGCTCCAACAAGATCCAGGAGTATGTGAACAGAGTCAGGGAACTTGGTATGGACAGTGCTGCGATCACAGACCATGGAGTTATGTATGGTGTGATCGATTTTTACCGTGCGGCGCGGGCAGCAGGGATCAATCCGATCCTTGGCTGCGAGGTTTATGTGGCTCCGGGATCCCGTTTTGACCGTGAGATCGGGAGTGGAGATGATCGTTATTACCATCTTGTTCTTCTTGCAGAAAATAACCAGGGCTATGCGAACCTGATGAAAATCGTGTCCAAAAGTTTCGTGGAAGGTTTCTATTATAAACCGCGTGTGGATCTGCAGCTTCTTGAAAAATATCATGAAGGTCTGATCGCTCTGAGTGCCTGTCTTGCGGGTGAAGTGGCGAGATTTCTTACCAGAGGGATGTATGAGGATGCAAAAGCGGCTGCACTGAGATACCAGGATATTTTTGGAAAGGGAAACTTTTTCCTGGAACTGCAGGATCATGGAATTCCCGAGCAGCAGAATGTAAATCAGCAGCTGCTCAAGATGCACCGTGAGACAGGGATCGAACTGGTTGCGACCAATGACGTTCATTATACACTGGCAGAGGATGCACAGCCGCACGATGTACTGCTGTGCCTTCAGACAGGTAAGAAACTGTCCGATGAAAACAGAATGCGATATGATGGCGGGCAGTATTATGTAAAATCTCCGGAGGAAATGGAAAGGCTTTTTCCTTATGCGACAGAGGCTCTGGAGAATACGCATAAGATTGCAGAGAGGTGTCATGTAGAGATTGAGTTTGGTGTCACCAAACTGCCAAAATTTGATGTTCCGGAGGGATATACTTCCTGGGAATATCTGAATGAACTTTGTTTCAAAGGGCTGGAAGAGCGTTACCAGCCAGTGACCGAAGAGCTGAAAGAACGCCTGAATTACGAGCTTTCCACGATCAAAAACATGGGTTACGTGGATTACTTCCTGATCGTGTGGGATTTTATTCGGTATGCGCGAGATCATGACATTATGGTAGGACCGGGACGTGGCTCTGCGGCAGGAAGCCTGGTTGCTTATACGCTTGGGATCACACAGCTTGACCCGATCCGTTATGACCTTCTGTTTGAGCGTTTCCTGAATCCGGAACGAGTTTCCATGCCTGATATCGACGTGGATTTCTGTTTCGAAAGACGACAGGAAGTGATTGATTATGTTCGCCGTAAGTACGGCGATGACTGCGTGGTTCAGATCGTTACTTTTGGTACGCTGGCGGCGCGGGGTGTTATCCGTGATGTAGGCCGTGTGATGGACCTTCCGTATGCACAGGTCGATACGATCGCCAAGATGATCCCGCAGGAGCTGAATATCACGATCGACAAGGCTCTCAAGATGAATCCGGAGCTCAAAAAAACTTATGAGGACCAGCCGGAGATCCATGACCTGATCGATACTGCCAGGAGACTGGAAGGACTGCCGCGTCATACTTCCATGCATGCGGCAGGTGTTGTTATCAGCCAGAAGGATGTTTCAGAGTATGTGCCGCTTTCGAGGGCGCAGGACGGTTCGATCGTTACACAGTTTACGATGACAACGCTGGAAGAACTGGGACTTCTCAAGATGGATTTCCTGGGACTTCGTACTTTGACGGTTATCCAGAATGCAGTGCATCTGATCGAGCAGGATACTGGTGTTCATCTTGATATGCAGCAGATTGATTATAATGACAAAAAAGTACTTGATTCACTGGGAACGGGACGTTCTGACGGTGTATTCCAGCTGGAAAGTGCGGGTATGAAAAACTTCATGAAGGAACTGAAGCCGCAGAGTCTTGAGGATGTGATCGCGGGAATTTCCCTGTACCGTCCGGGTCCGATGGATTTTATCCCGCAGTATATCCGTGGCAAGAACCATCCGGATACGATCCAGTATGACTGCCCGCAGCTGGAGCCGATCCTGAAGCCGACATATGGCTGTATCGTATATCAGGAGCAGGTTATGCAGATCGTACGTAATCTGGCAGGTTACACGCTTGGACGAAGCGACCTGGTGCGCCGTGCGATGTCCAAGAAAAAAGCCGCAGTAATGGAAAAAGAGCGCCAGAACTTTGTTTATGGAAATGAAGCAGAGGGCGTTCCGGGCTGTATTGCAAATGGTATTTCTGAGCAGGTTGCAAACAAGATCTACGATGAGATGATCGATTTTGCAAAGTATGCGTTCAATAAATCGCATGCGGCTGCGTATGCGGTGGTTTCGTATCAGACTGCTTTTCTGAAATATTATTATCCGGTGGAATTTATGGCTGCGCTCATGACATCCGTTATAGAAATGCCGAACAAGGTGGCTGAGTATATCCAGGTCTGCCGTCAGATGGGGATCAGCATTCTGCCACCGGATGTGAATTGTGGAATTTATGGATTTTCTGTCGACCATGGTGCGATCCGTTATGGACTTTCTGCAATCAAGAGTGTGGGACGTCCGGTCATCAATGCTCTCGTAGAGGAGAGGGAAAAGAACGGAACGTACCGCTCGCTCAAGGATTTCATTGAGAGACTGACAGGAATTGTCAATAAGAGAGCTATCGAGAACTTTATCAAGGCCGGAGCACTGGACTGTCTGGAAGGCAACCGCCGCCAGAAGATGAATGTTTATGGTCAGATCGTGGACAGTATCGCGCAGGAGAAGAAGAATTCTTTTGCGGGGCAGATGAGTCTTTTTGATCTGGTCAGTGATGAAGACAAGAAGGATTTCGAGATCCGGATGCCGAATGTCGGAGAGTATGACAAAGAGATGGTTCTTGCCTTTGAAAAAGAGGTTCTTGGAATTTACCTGAGCGGGCATCCGCTGGAAGGATATCGTGGGATCATGGACAAGATGATCTCTGCCAAAACAACTGATTTCCAGCCGGATGAAGAGAGCGGGATCCCGAAGGTATATGATGGTCAGAAGGTTATCATAGGCGGAATGATCACGGAGAGAACGATCAAATATACGAGAAATAACAAGGTCATGGCATTTCTGACAGTGGAAGACCTTGTAGGAACCGTGGAAGTCGTTGTTTTTCCACGGGATTACGAGAAATGGCAGACGCTGATCACCGATGATGCCAGAGTCTTCATCCAGGGCCGCGTCAACGCAGAAGATGACAGACCAAGTAAACTGATCCTCGAAAAAGTCCATTCTTTTGAGGATATTCCGAGAGAGATCTGGATACAGTTTAAGGATAAAGCAGAGTACAGTGCGGCAGAAGCAGAACTCCAGAGTTTCCTGCAATCCGCCTCAGGAACTTCAGCCGTCGTCATCTATCTGAAAGACGTCAAAGCAATGAAGCGCCTCCCGGCAGCCTTCTGCATCCGGAGCAACGAAGAAATTCTGAGTGAACTCAAGAAAAAATATGGGGAATCCAATGTTAAAGTTGTGGAAAGAGTATTGAAAAACTTCTAAAAATGCTTTACACTATACAACGAATATGTGTAGAACAGATAACTAAGATTTCCTATTATATGGGAATCTGGAGATGGAGGAAAGAATCATGGCAGAGAAACAGATAAAAACCATCGGCGTACTCACAAGTGGTGGTGATGCTCCAGGAATGAACGCTGCAATTCGTGCAGTTGTAAGAAGAGGTCTCAGCAGCGGACTTAATGTCAAAGGTATTTATAAAGGATACAACGGTCTTCTGAATGAAGAAATCGTTGATATGACTGCCAGAGACGTATCTGATACAATCGAACGAGGCGGTACAATTCTTTACACAGCAAGATGTGCAGAGTTCCGTACACCGGAAGGACAGCAGAGAGGTGCTGAGATCTGTAAGAAACATGGAATCGATGGACTGGTAGTTATCGGTGGAGACGGTTCTTTTGCAGGTGCACAGAAGCTGGCTAATCTTGGCATCAACACTATCGGTGTTCCTGGTACAATTGACCTGGATATCGCTTGTACAGAGTATACAATCGGATTCGATACAGCAGTTAACACAGCTATGGAAGCAATCGACAAAGTTCGTGATACTTCTACTTCTCATGAGAGATGCAGTATCATCGAGGTTATGGGACGTAATGCAGGATACCTTGCTATGTGGTGCGGTATCGCAAACGGTGCAGAGGACGTTCTGATCCCTGAGAAATACGATTACGACGAGCAGAAACTGATCAACAACATCATCGCAAGCCGTAAAGCAGGAAAGAAACATCACATCATCGTTAATGCTGAGGGTATCGGACATTCTGAGGCAATGGCAAGACGTATCGAGGCTGCAACAGGTATCGAGACTCGTGCTACAATTCTTGGACACATGCAGCGTGGTGGTAACCCGACATGTAAAGACCGTGTATATGCATCTATGATGGGAGCTCTTGCAGTAGACCTTCTGGTTGCAGGCAAATCCTGTCGAGTTGTAGGATATCGTCATGGTGAATTTATGGACTTCGACATCAACGAAGCTCTTGCCATGCAGAAAGACGTATCTCCGTACATGTGGGAGGTATGTAATTCTCTTTCTCATAATTACAATAAGAAATAATATAACGTGTATTTTACAGCGGAGGCCACCGTCAGGCGGTCTCCGTTTCAGATTAAAGGAGAAATTATGATTACCAGTGCACAGAATACACAGGTCAAAAATATCATAAAATTAAATCAGAAGGCGAAGGCAAGACGAGAACAGAAACTTTTTGTCGCAGAAGGCAGAAAGATGTTTCTGGAAGCACCGGAGAATCTGATCGACAAGATCTATGTGGCAGAATTCATGCTCGACGACGAAGAAGTCATGGAAAAAGTCCGCAGATTTTCCTGGGAATCCGTAGAGAACGGCGTTTTCCGGCAGATGTGTGATACACAGACTCCGCAGGGAATCCTTACAGTTCTCAGACAGCCATCCTACCAGATGCAGGATCTTCTGAAGGAAAAAAATCCACTGATCATGGTGCTGGAAGATCTTCAGGATCCGGGCAACGCCGGAACAATCATAAGAACCGGCGAAGGCGCAGGAGTCAGCGGCGTTTTTCTTACAAAGACCTGTGTGGATATCACGAATCCTAAGGTGATCCGTGCAACTATGGGTTCTGTGTACAGAATCCCTTTTTTATATGTAGAAGATGTGGTATCATTAAAGCAGCAGCTTCAGGACAGAGGAATCCGTTTTTTTGCCGCACATTTACAGGGAAAAAATTCTTATGACAGGGAAGACTATAAAGGTGGAACTGCATTTCTCATCGGAAACGAAGGCAAGGGTCTCACCGACCAGGCGGCAGAAGCGGCCGATTGCCTGATCCGGATCCCAATGTGTGGACAGGTGGAATCACTCAACGCAGCTATGGCAGCGGGAATCCTTATGTACGAAGCGGCAAGGCAGCGCAGAAACTAAAAGGCTGTATTATTTTATAGCCGGAAGGAGGGCCTATGGATCTTTTGTTGTGGCTTGGGATTCTGGCAGTTCTTCTGATCATAGAAGCAGCAACGGTGGGGCTGGTAACAGTCTGGTTTGCAGGAGGTGCGCTGGCAGCAGCGATCGCTTCCGGGGCAGGCGCAGGTGCTGTCACACAGTGGCTGTTGTTTCTGGCAGTATCCCTGGTATTATTGTTTTTTACCAGACCGCTTGCTGTCAGATATATGAAACGGGGAATTCCCAGAACAAATGTGAATAGCCTGATCGGCAAGAAAGCCGTCGTCATTCAGAAAATCGACAATTTGTCCCAGACAGGGCAGGTTCGTATCAACGATATCGAATGGATGGCAAGAACGGAATCCGATGGAGAGAAAATTCCGGAGGAATCAGTAGTAGAGATCGAAGCAGTTCGAGGAGTGAAACTGATCGTAAAAAAATGTAAGGAGGAATTGTAGTATGGGCGGACTTATTTTTTTAGTTGTTATTATCGTGATCGTTCTGTGGGTGCTTGCATCCTGTGTTCGGATCGTGCCGCAGGCATATGCGATGGTAGTAGAGCGTCTTGGTGCTTACAAGGAAACCTGGAATACAGGAATCCATTTTAAGACACCGTTTATCGATCGTGTTGCAAGACGTGTCAATCTGAAGGAACAGGTAGTAGATTTTCCACCGCAGCCGGTTATCACCAAGGATAACGTAACCATGCAGATCGATACTGTTGTATTTTTCCAGATCACAGATCCGAAGTTATTCGCTTATGGTGTGGAAAATCCGATCATGGCGATCGAGAATCTTTCTGCGACAACACTGCGAAATATCATCGGTGACATGGAACTTGACGAGACACTGACATCCCGTGAGACGATCAATACCAAGATGCGTGCTTCTCTGGATGTTGCGACAGACCCATGGGGAATCAAAGTAAACCGTGTAGAGCTCAAAAATATCATTCCACCGGCTGCCATTCAGGAAGCCATGGAGAAACAGATGAAAGCAGAGCGTGAACGACGAGAAGCGATCCTTCGTGCAGAAGGTGAGAAGAAATCCACGATTCTTGTTGCAGAAGGTCACAAGGAATCTGCAATCCTGGATGCTGAAGCAGAGAAACAGGCTGCGATCCTCCGTGCAGAAGCACAGAAGGAAAAAATGATCAAAGAAGCCGAAGGCCAGGCAGAAGCTGTGCTTAAAGTTCAGAAAGCAAATGCCGAGGGAATCCGAATGATCCGTGAGGCTGGTGCAGACCAGGCAGTTCTCACACTGAAGAGTCTTGAAGCATTCGCCAAAGCAGCCGACGGCAAAGCGACCAAGATCATCATCCCATCAGAGATCCAGGGGGTGGCAGGGCTTGCTTCCTCCCTTAAGGAGATCATCACAGAAGAACCAAAATCACAGAATTAAATACAGAAACTACGAGGAAGAGGAGAGATTATCATGAATTTAAAAGGACGTAATTTTCTGACACTCAAAGATTTTACACCGGAGGAGATCACATACCTGATCGACCTGGCTGCTGAGTTAAAAGCAAAGAAAAAAGCCGGAGAGCTTCATGAATATTACAAAGGCAAAAACATTGCCCTGATCTTCGAAAAAACAAGTACCAGAACACGTTGTGCATTCGAAGTAGCTGCTCATGACCTTGGAATGGGCAGTACATACCTGGACCCGACCGGTTCTCAGATCGGCAAGAAAGAGAGCATCGCAGATACAGCAAGAGTTCTCGGAAGAATGTACGAAGGAATCGAATACAGAGGTTTCGGACAGGAGATCGTCGAAGAACTTGCCAAATACGCAGGAGTTCCGGTATGGAATGGTCTGACAAATGAATATCATCCGACACAGATGCTGGCTGACATGCTGACGATCCGTGAGCATTTCGGAGATCTCAAAGGCCGTCGTCTTGTATACATGGGAGATGCCCGTTACAACATGGGTAACTCACTGATGATCGCATGCTCCAAACTGGGAATGCATTTCGTTGCATGCACAACAAAGAAATACTTCCCGAATCAGGAACTTGTAGATCTTTGCAAGACATACGCAGAGGCTTCCGGCGGAAGCATCACTCTGACAGAGGATGTTGAAGCAGGAACCAAGGATGCAGATGTTATCTACACAGATGTATGGGTATCCATGGGTGAGCCGGACGAAGTATGGGAAGAGCGTATCAGAGAACTGACTCCATACAAAGTAACAAAAGACGTCATGAAAAACGCTGGAGAAAAAGCAATCTTCCTTCACTGCCTGCCTGCATTCCATGACCTTAAGACAAAGATCGGTAAGGAAATGGGTGAGCGTTTCAACCTGACAGACATGGAAGTTACAGATGAAGTATTTGAATCTGAGCAGTCCCATGTATTTGACGAGGCTGAGAACCGTATGCATACGATCAAAGCAGTTATGGTAGCTACTCTTGGAGAGCCGGAGAACAAATGATAAATACTGTATATTCAAAAGAAACAATTTCAGATGAGATACACACAAAATGGGCGGGCAAAACCGTCCATTTTGCGAAAGAAACAGATTCTACAAATGAATGGTGCAAGCGTATGTCCAAAGAAGGTGCTGAGCATGGAACACTGGCAGTTACCGAATTCCAGTCAGCAGGCAAGGGCCGCCTCGGACGACGCTGGACAGCCCCGGAAGGAAGTTCTGTTATGATGTCTATCCTTCTGAGACCTGAGTTTGAGCCACAGTATGCCTCCATGCTGACACTTGTCATGGGGCTGAGCGTGGCGCAGGCAGTAAAGGAACTGGATGTCGAAGTTTCCATCAAATGGCCGAATGATGTTGTCGTTTCCCGCAAAAAAATCTGCGGGATCCTGACAGAAATGGGCCTCGAAAACGGAAAGACCCGAGAGGTGATCATTGGTATCGGAATCAATGTAAATCTGGAGGAGATCCAGGACGACCTCAAAGACAAGGCAACTTCTCTCTATCTGGAAACTGGAAAGAAATACGACAGAAACCGTGTGATCGGGCTGATCATGAAGAAATTCGAGAAGAACTACGAGAAGTTTGTAAAAACCTGTGATCTGTCTCTTATGCTTGATGACTATAATGCAATGCTGGCAAACAGAAGTCAGCCGGTGCGTATCCTGGACAAGCTGAACCCGTATGAAGGAATCGCAATCGGAATCGACAGAGAGGGCGAACTTCTGGTAAAAGTCGCAGACGGCGCGATCCGAAAGGTATGCTCAGGAGAAGTCTCCGTAAGAGGACTTTACAGTTACGTATGATATTTTATTTATAAGGAGTTATATATTTTATGTATCAGGAAAATGTTGTGCTCTGCGGCGCAAGTGCCTATGAGCAGAAATATTATTTCAATCAGGATTTTGCATCCCTTCCGGAAACGATCAAGCAGGAACTGCAGGTCATGTGTGTATTATATACAGAGGATGTCGGCGGAATCCTGACACTGGAGTTTGATGAGAACGGAAATCTGCAGTTCAAGACAGAAGCGACGGATTCTGATTTCAGATATGACGAAATTGGAAGTGTCCTGAAGATCAAACAGCTTCAGTCAGAGAAAAGAGAGCTCCTGGAATCTCTTGAGATGTACTATCGTGTATTTTTCCTCGGAGAAGATATGGAAGAATCTGTGGAACATGTGGATAACGAGGAGTAAATTATGAAGATGCAGTGGAAAATTGGCCAGGTTGAAATGCAGAATCCATTTATCCTGGCTCCGATGGCAGGCGTGACAGACCTGCCATTCCGTTTGTTATGCAAAGAACAGGGTGCAGGACTTCTGTGTACCGAGATGGTCAGCGCGAAGGCGATTTCTTTCCATAACAAAAATACAATTTCTCTCATGCAGATCGATCCGGCAGAGCATCCGGTTTCCATGCAGATTTTTGGAAGCGAACCGGATCTGATGGCAGAGGTTGCAAAAAGCATTGAGGAGCAGCCGTTTGACATTCTGGACATCAACATGGGATGCCCTGTTCCGAAGGTAGTCAATAATGGCGAAGGTTCCGCACTTCTCAAAAACCCGGATCTGATCCGAGAGATCGTGACCAAAGTTTCTCACGCAGTAAAGAAACCGGTCACAGCGAAGATCCGTATTGGATTTGAAGGATATCCTGTTGATCCTGTAGAGATTGCAAAGATCATCGAAGATTCCGGTGCGGCAGCAGTTGCAGTCCATGGAAGGACAAGACAGCAGTACTATGCTGGTGAGGCGGACTGGGATACGATCCACAGGATCAAAGAAGCTGTATCGATCCCTGTCATTGGAAACGGTGATGTGGATTCACCAGAGAAAGCAGAAGCCCTGGTAAAAGAAACAGGCTGCGATGGCATAATGATCGGCCGTGCCGTGAGAGGAAATCCATGGATCTTCCGTGAGATGAACCATTATTTTACAACAGGAGAACTGCTTCCGCGGCCATCCTGGGATGAGATCCGCGAAATGATCCTCCGCCATGCAAGAATGCAGATCGAACTGAAAGGTGAATTCACGGGAATCCGTGAGATGCGTAAGCATATCGCATGGTACACATCAGGGATGAGACACAGTGCCGGACTGAGGCGGGATTCCAATCTGGTGAGCAGCTATGAAGAACTTGAGAAGCTGCTGGATCATGAGCTGGAAAACAGGTAAAAAGAGAAACGGTAAATAACGTCCGAAATCGCCAGGAAATACAACTGTTTTACGCTTGACAAGGCATATGGATTTCGGTATAATACAGGAATTGTGAATATCCTAGAATAAGTCTGCCCTTTTTGAGGTATGATTGTTCTGGGAGTATATATCCAATGAATATCCGTCTATTTTGAAAGGGTGTAAGGATTATGGAAGAAAAGAAGAATTTATTAACATATGCAGGTCTTAAGAAACTGGAAGACGAACTGCACGATTTAAAAGTTGTCAAAAGAAAAGAAGTAGCAGAGAAGATCAAAGAAGCGAGAGAACAGGGTGACCTTTCCGAGAACGCTGAGTACGATGCTGCAAAGGACGAGCAGAGAGATATCGAGGCTCGTATCGAAGAGATCGAGAAGATCCTCAAGAATGCAGAAGTTGTTGTAGAGGATGAAGTTGATCTTGACAGAATCAATGTTGGATGCAAAGTCAAAGTACATGACTATGAATTCGATGAAGATATGGAATTAAAGATTGTTGGTTCTACAGAGGCTAACAGCCTTGAAGGCAAGATCTCCAACGAGTCTCCTGTAGGAAAAGCCCTGATCGGTGCTCATACAGGCGATGTTGTAGAAGTAGAAATGCCAATGGGAATCATGAAATACAAAGTTCTGGAGATCCAGAGAAACATCTAATAACCAAGCAAAAGACAGAAGGAGGCCAAAGAAGTGGCAGAGCAGAAGAAGCAGGATACAAACCAGCTGCTGAAGGTTCGTCGTGAAAAGCTTGCAGACCTGCAGGCAAATGGCAAGGACCCGTTTCAGATCACAAAATTTGACCAGACACATCATTCACTTGAGGTAAAAGAACTCTACGAAGCACATGAGGCAGAGCTCTTAAAGGACCGCGAGACTCCGGATGTGGAAGGTCTTGATGAAGCACAGGCAAGAGAAGTTCTCAAGAAGGACTATGAAGAAAGAAGAGAGATCATGGATGCAAGCCCGATCCATGTAGCTATCGCCGGACGTATGATGTTCAAGCGTGTCATGGGTAAAGCTTCTTTCTGTAATATCCAGGACCTGCAGGGCAATATTCAGGTCTATGTAGCAAGAGATGCGATCGGAGAAGAATCTTATGCAGATTTCAAGAAATCTGATATCGGTGATATCTTCGGACTGGAAGGTTTTGCTTTCAGAACAAGAACTGGTGAGATCTCTATCCACGCAGAGAAAATGACTCTGTTATCCAAGAGTTTACAGATCCTTCCGGAGAAATTCCATGGACTGACAGATACAGATACACGTTATCGTCAGAGATATGTAGACCTTATCATGAATCAGGACAGCAAGAAAGTATTTATCAAACGTTCCCAGATCCTGAAAGAGATCCGTAACTTCCTTGCAGGACGCGACTTCATGGAAGTTGAGACACCAATGCTGGTTTCCAACGCAGGTGGTGCCGCTGCAAGACCGTTTGAGACACATTACAATGCACTGAACGAAGATGTTAAACTTCGTATTTCTCTGGAACTCTACCTCAAGAGACTGATCGTTGGTGGCCTTGAGAGAGTTTATGAGATCGGCCGTGTATTCCGTAACGAGGGTGTTGATACCCGTCACAACCCGGAATTCACTCTGATGGAGCTTTATCAGGCATATACAGATTATGAGGGAATGATGGAACTGACAGAGTCCATGTTCCGTTATCTGGCTGAGAAGGTTTGTGGTTCCACAAAGATTTCCTACAATGGTATCGAGATCGACCTTGGCAAGCCGTTTGAGCGTCTGACCATGAACGATGCGATCAAGAAATATGCAGGAATCGATTTTGACGAAGTAGCAGATGATGAAGCAGCTAAGAAACTTGCTGCTGAGCATCATATTGAATATGAAGAGCGTCATAAGAAAGGTGATATCATCAACCTCTTCTTCGAAGAATACTGTGAGAAAGAGCTGATCCAGCCGACATTCATCATGGATCACCCGATCGAGATTTCTCCGCTGACAAAGAAGAAACCTTCTGATCCTACTAAGGTAGAGCGTTTCGAACTTTTCATCAACACATGGGAAATGTGCAACGCATACTCCGAGTTGAACGACCCGATCGATCAGAGAGAGCGTTTCAAAGCACAGGATGCCCTTGCTGACGCAGGCGATGAGGAAGCAAACCACACAGATGAAGACTTCCTGAACGCACTGGAGATCGGTATGCCGCCTACAGGTGGTATCGGATACGGAATCGACCGCCTGGTTATGCTCCTGACAGACAGCCAGGCAATCAGAGACGTACTTCTGTTCCCGACAATGAAGTCACAGGGCGCAGCAAAGAACGAAGCAAACAATGCAGCACAGGAAACAAAGACAGTTGAGAAGATTGATTTTTCCAAGGTAAAAGTTGAGCCGTTATTCGAAGAAATGGTTGATTTTGATACTTTCAGTAAGTCGGATTTTAGAGCTGTAAAGGTAAAAGCATGTGAAGCTGTTAAGAAATCCAAGAAGCTGTTACAGTTCACTCTGGATGATGGAACAGGCACAGATCGTACCATTTTAAGCGGTATTCACGCTTATTATGAGCCAGAAGAACTGGTTGGAAAAACACTGATTGCTATCACAAACCTGCCGCCAAGAGCTATGATGGGAATTGATTCTTGTGGAATGTTACTTAGTGCAATTCACGAAGAAGAAGGAGAAGAAAAACTTCATCTTCTGATGGTTGATGACCATATCCCGGCTGGTGCGAAGTTATACTAAAAATCAAAAAATGTGTTTGTAAAAGTTGCATACTACAACAGAAGTACAACAAATTTTTGTTGTATAATACGTGATAACACTTGATATTACGTTGTTGTGCTTATGAATTGAACTTTATAAATGTATCGCAAGGACATTTTCCTAAGAGAAATTTTAGGGAAGTGTCCTTTTTTGTTGTAGTCGAAATCCAAATTAAAGTAAAAATAACAGTTTAAAGGAGAAGAAGCAATGACAAACACAGCGTTAAGAGCAGAGAATAGCAATTCTTGCACAATTACTTTCAAGAGCAAGGAACACGAAAAATTTTATATGGAATATCTGGAAAAATGCAGATATCAGGATGTCTATCATCAGGCTTTGGTTTATTGCCTGGGTATCGACAGAGACACAAGAAATAATGTGGATAAAATCTATAATTTTAAAACTGGATGTGTAAAAACGGAATGCCTGCAGGAAGGATGGCAGACCAGTGGAAGTTTGCGAATCGTCCGCATGGCATTTAATCTTTACTGCAATGGAACACCAAGTGTCGGAGATTATGAGGCAGAGGAAGATCAGTTAAAAGAGTGTCAGTATTATACCGTAGAAGATCTGTTTTGCTGCGGATATGCCCGGTATTTCTGGGAAGCCATTAAAATCCGTTATCCAGAGTATTGTTTTTACAAAGACTGGGAGGATATATATGCTGAAAATTAGATTACAGGGTACTTTAAAGGATATTCAATGGTTCCGTCGTATTTTGGAAAAACATAAGGAACTGAATGTTCTGGAAGTATCAGAGGCTTATGCGAACAAAGGGACAAGCAAATATTTTCGTGTTTATGTTGAAGTAGAAGAAAAAGAGTAAATCGGAGGAAAGTATATATGTGTAGAGTAATTGCTATTGCAAATCAGAAAGGCGGAGTAGCCAAAACAACGACAACAATCAATCTGGGAGCCGGACTGGTGAAGTCAGGGAAAAAAGTAGTGCTGGTAGATGCTGATTCACAGGGGCATTTGACAATGGGATTGGGATTTCCTAAAAATCTCAAGGTAACATTAAAGAGTATGATGGAGAACATTATCATGGGACTGGAATTTGATCCGAAAGAAGCAATTCTGCACCATGAAGAGGGTGTTGACCTGATTCCGTCCAATAAATTGCTCGCCGGAATGGATATGTCCTTATTTACAATAGAGGACAGAGAAAAAGTGTTGAAAGAATATCTGGACTTGCTGAAGGACGAGTATGATTATATTCTGATTGACTGTATGCCATCCCTGGGAATGCTGACAATCAATGCTTTGAGTGCAGCAGATAGTGTCTTGATTCCAGTGCAGCCACAATATTATGCGGCAGATGGACTCATGGAATTACTGAAAGTAGTTAAGGGAATCCATCAGAGGTTCAACCCGGATTTACAGATAGAAGGTATTTTATTCACAATGGATAATTGCCGTTACAATAATGCAAAGAGAAACAAACAGGCAATCAAAACTACATACGGAAGTGACATTAAGATTTTTGAGCAGACGATTCCGAGAACAGAAAGCCTTGCAGAAACAGCATCGGAGGGTGTAAGTATCTTTGCCTATGATGGAAAAAGCAAGGGGGCAGACAGCTATCTGGAACTGGTTCAGGAGGTGTTGAAACATGCGTAGACCGAAAAAAGATATTCAGCTTACCTCTTATGATGAATTACTGGGATTAGAGGAAACACCGGAAAAGAGTATGAACCAGGTTGTGGAAATAGATCTGGCAAAGCTCTATCCCTTTAAAAATCATCCGTTTCATGTAAACGATGATGAAAAAATGGCTGAAACCGTAGAGAGCATTAAAACATATGGTGTTTTGACTCCTGCACTGGTAAGACCTCGATCCGAGGGTGGATACGAGATGATTTCCGGTCACAGAAGAAAAAGAGGCTGTGAACTGTGCGGAAAGACGACCATGTCAGCTCTTGTCCGAAATTATACGGATGATGAAGCAGTCATTATTATGGTTGATTCTAATATTCAGCGTGAAAACCTACTGCCAAGTGAAAAAGCTCATGCTTATAAGATGAAATATGATGCAATGAAGCATCAGGGAAGCAAAGGTGAAAAATATACAGCAGATATGGTTGGGGAAGCTGCCGGGGACAGTGGCAGAACTGTACAGAGATATATCCGTCTGGCAGCATTATCCGATGCCCTGCTAAAATATGTGGACAATAATAAAATTCCCATGATTGTGGGAGAAAAGCTGTCTTATCTGAAGCCAGAGGAACAGGAGTGGCTTCTGGAAGTGATTGCCAACAGCAGCATCTTTCCGACAAAGCAACAGGCAGAACAGTTAAAAGAGTGCAGTGCAAACGGAAAATTAAACCAGAGTTATATCTATGCTGTTTTATTAAAAAAGGAAAGCAGTAAGATCAATGTGACGCTTCCGGCAAAGAAAATCGGCAATTATTTTCCAGAGACGTATTCTAAAGAACAGATAGAAGAAGTCATTTTCATGCTTTTGGATAAATGGAAAGAAAACAGAGAAGGAGTAGCAGATGCAGAAGATACAGTTTGATTATTTTACAGGGATGGAAGCGGAACAATACAGCTTCTATCGTGTCCCTAAAGTGCTGTTTACAGAACCATGCTTTAAAACTCTTTCTTGCGAAGCAAAGGTATTATACGGTCTGATGCTGGACCGTATGAGCCTGAGCATTAAAAATAGATGGCTGGATTCAGAGGACAGAGTATACATTATCTTCACTGTGGAAGAAATTGCAGAGTTGATGAACTGTGGAACTCAAAAGGCAGTGAAACTGGTAAAAGAGCTGGACAGCAGTAATGGGATTGGATTGATAGAGAAGAAACGTCTGGGACTGGGAAAACCGAATGTTATTTATGTGAAAAATTTTATGATCAGAGAGGTTCCAGATCAAAAGCCGACAGGTAGCTGTGCAGATTCGCAATCTGAGCAGGAAGATCATAAAAAAATTGCAGATTTGCAATCGAAACAGGAAAGACATAAGGAATGTGCAAATTTGCAACAAGAAGCAGAAAACAAGGGGAAAACAGGCATTTCTCTGAATAGTGAAAATCATCATTCAGGAGTAGTGAAAACCACAATTCAGGATTATGGGGAATCACAATTCCAGAATAGTGAAAATCACAATTCAAGAATGGTGGAAACCACAAATCCAGAATTTCCAGAATCACAATTCCAAAATAGTGAAAATCATCATTCAAGAATAGTGGAAATCACAAATCCAGAATACCCGAAATCACAATCTAATAATACTGATATTAACAAGACTGATATTAGTGAAACTGAGATAAATCAATCTTATCCAATCACATCAAATAATTTCCCAAAGAAAAAAGATGTGATGGAGGAGATGAGAGCATATCGTGAAGTGATTCACGAAAACATAGATTATCAATATCATGCCAAGGAAGATGTAGATGAACTGGTAGAACTGATAATTGAAGTTATGATGATGCCGGAGGATAGTATGATTCGTATTGCAGGAGTAGAAAAACCAGTTGCTTTGGTGAAAAGCAGATTTATGAAACTGAACTATTCGCATATCGAATACGTGCTGTTTTGTCTGAATCGAAATACAACCAAGGTCGGGAATATTAAAGCCTATCTTCTGACCGCCCTGTATAATGCCCCGGCAACGATAAACAGCTATTATCAGGCAGAGGTTAATCACGATATGTATGGAGGATAAAGGAACATGAAGAAGATGATTAAAAAAGTGATAGCACCAGTGTTGGTGGTTGCGGTATTGTTTGCAGTATTAAGACCGTTTTGCATCCAGGATGGGAAGTGCAATTATCTCTTGCTGTTACTTCTGATGGGGATACCGTTTGGAATTGGAAAAATGTGTGTCTGGATGGTTCCAAGAGGTTTTGACCTCGGAGGCACGCTGGCAGTATGGACAATGAATCTTCTGATCGGAGGATTGATCGGAAGCATCGTTCTTCTGGCAATGATTGGACAGGCAATCATTTATCTCTGCGTTTTTCTGATTACAGTTCTTACAGGGATACATAAAATACCGAGAATAAAATGAAATAGATTTTTTGAAAAGCAGCTAAGACAAAAATTAGCTGCTTTTTTTCGGGAAACTTTGCGACACAATGGCGTAAAGTTGGAACAAATTGCAGGAAAGGAGACACCGTATTGAGCAATCGTGCAATTTCCACAGAACTTATTGAATTGGGAGAACGAATCAGAAAACGCAGGCAGGAAATGAAGTTGTCACAGGAATCTTTTGCGGAAAAAGCAGGTATCAGTGTCAATACGGTCAGCAGGATTGAAGGTGGTCAAACGGCAATGTCTGTTGAGATTTTCAGGAAGATAATTGAGATATTGGAAACGGATGCCAATCTCCTGCTGGGAAAAGAGGGAGGCGGTACAGAGAAGCAGGAATCAATTCAGGAAGTGCTTTGCCGGATTCAGAAGATGGAATGGAAAGAGCAGAAAATTATCATGCAGACCATAGATTCTCTAATAGACAGTTTTAATGAATACAGGTGAAATTTCACCATATATGGGGTGCAAAATAAAAAAACTCCCCATATATGCTAAGGATAATAGAATCCTGTGTTGTTAAAATGGAAAACAGAGAGATAAAGAAGGGAGATAGGATTGATGACAAGGGAAGAAAATTTGCTTTATCGGAGGCAGTGTCCTTATGATGCAATGGGAGACTATTCTGTTTTGATGGAAAATGAAAAGAACATAAAAGCAGAAAGAAATGCCAAGAAGTCTGATCCTGGCATCAGACGGAAAATAAAGTAGAGAATATTGTAACTATTAGAAAGGGCAGTAAGGAAGTTTCAGGCTCTCGTTAAAAAAAACGGGTGTACCGGAAGCTGTGTTTTACTGCCCTTTTTGTCAGTTGATCAGTAAAAATCCTATCCTTTCTGCTGATGGGCACCTGTTGCCAACAGGCAGAAAGGTGGTAATTATGCTTACATTGCAGGAATTGAAACAGGTTGTAAGTAACAGGGAAGAAAGAAGAAAGGTTCCGTCCGCTAAATATTTAAGAGAAAACGATGTAGCAGTTGCGAAGCAAAGGTTGATGGATTGTGCGGAAATTATCGCATATCAGACCGGATATGTTCTCTATTGTGTGGGGGACTATGCAACGGTTTTTCCGTTATTTACCTGTCGAGATTATGTGTATGAAGCAGAAAGAAAAATAGCAGTTGTTGAGGAGAATTTTTTTGATGATCAACCCTGGTATGTAAGGCTGATATTAGAAGGCGAAGACCGGCTGTGGAGAAACAGGGAAACACGAGAACATAATAATTGCATTTCGTATAGCTGTATTTCCGAAGAATGGTGCGAATTGGCAGATAAAGGACAATGTCTGCTTGAAAGAATCATTGCAGAGGAAACAGTCAGGGAGTTGATGAATCTGCTGACAGAGCGACAAAGACAGATGATACAGCGTATTTATTTTCAGCAGCAGACACAAAAAGAAGTCTCGCATGAACTGGGTATTACAGTTCCGGCAGTATCAAAGTGTATTTCACAGGCAATGCAGAAAATGCGGAATAATTCGGATGACTCTGCCAGAGCATTGGAAAAAGGAGACTGGAAGTATGCCTGGTAAAAAGCCAAAAGAAAGACAACGCTATATGCTGCGTGTAAATGATACGCTTGTGGAAGTTACCAGGGCAGTATATCTGGCCTGGTATCAGGCTGGAAGAAAAGAAAGATACCAGGTTGAAAAAATGCAGAGGCATGGAGTATGCAGTATGGAGGAATTACAGGAAAAAGGCTATGACTGCTCTTTTTCGGTAGTATCACCGGAAGAAATCGTTATCAGATTGTCAGAAATACGGGAACTGGAAAAAGCTCTGGGATATTTGACTAAAGAGGATGCGGAACTGATAACGCTATTGTTTTTTGAAGAATTTACAGTAAAAGAAACAGCACAGTATTTTGGGTGCTGCCCAAAGACGATTAGAAACCGGAGGAAGAAAGTATTGGAGAAGTTAAAAGAACAACTGGAAAACACATAAAACAATGTTGGAATAAAAATTTCTAAAAAATTTTTCAAACAGGTTAATTTTTGCCCTTTCACACATGCGGTTAGTGAAGGGGCAAATGTCTATTTTCAATTCGAGATAATAATACCCCTTAAAAATTGAACCTTGACAATTTCATACCAGCAGCGAGAGGATACCCGGAACTTTTCAGCTACGCATTCTTGCGGCGGGAATCCGGTGAAAACGTGAAGGGATACAGATGGGAGGCACCCTTTGCAGGAACGATTACGAATTACCTCTTGCGGCTTAATGCTTGATCCTGAACTTTACCTGAGTGTCATTCCTGTTTTACAGGATGACAGCAGATACCATGTGGCGGTGTTTCAAAAAAGGCACTGCCATATGAATGTGCTGTTATCAGAGTTATTTCTGTATCAGCAATAAGATGTGGGAGGTGGTTCCAATGATTGAATAATGCAGGTGTGAGCCTGCATGAAAACAGGGCAGATAATAGAAGAAAGAGAGGATTCAGTCAAAATGAAAATGAGATTCAAAAGATTCTTGTCCGGATTTATGGCAGTCGCAACACTGGCTTCTGTCATTATTCAGCCAGTAGCAGTTTCGGCTTCTGAATTAGAACCGGAAGAAATACCATTTGAACAGCAGTATGCGGAATTAAAAGATGTTCAGGATTCCCTTAATCCAGACGAGATCGTAAAGGCAAATGACATTGAACTTTCTTATGGGCAGGAATTTGATGTAGAAGTTGATCTGTCTGGAATCGAAGGTGTAGATGAAAGTAAGATCAAGATTTTATTCCATGAAGCAAAGAATGAAACTGGTACAGATTTCGACACACATACACCGGATACTTACAAGGCTGTCTATGCAGTGGAACCAGTCAGCGGTCATCCTGCTTATAGAATCAGCAGAAATATTACAGTGAAAGAACCGGAAACAGAAGTGCAGTCAGAGCGTTCTTCGGACAGTACAGTGAATGTTGAGGATGATACTGGGGATACGGAGCAGAGCGAGGAGGATTCGGAGTCGTACCGGGAAACACAAAATTCTGAAAGCACAGCAGATTTGGAATCTGAATTAACCGTTTCAGAAGTACTGGAACAGGCAGAGAGTAATGGCATTGATCTGTATGCAATGGAAGCCGGAGAAACAGTAACCTTTATGGCTGCGGCAGGCAATGCCAGAAGTTCACAGCAGGTTTCTGTGACCAGAGGGGCAGAATACCGATATGCAGATTATGGATATGGAACATATCTTACTTATCAGTACACTGTAAAATTCGGTAATATATCTGCTACAGCATACTGTGTGCAGCCATCCAAACCAGGGCCAGGAAGTGGAACCTATACGATCAATAAAGTTGGTGATGGGAAAGCACTTGCAAAAGTGTGCTATTACGGTACAAAGGCTTCTGGTGATGATGGCTTTTTTACAGAAGAAAACGGATATGGCAATTTAAGTACAGGAGCCAGATTTATCTTGGTACACCTGGCAGCATCTTATGCAAATGGAAGTGGGGATGCTTTTTCAGGTGCAAACAGTACAGCACAGAATCTGGCAATGAAACTCTATAATTACTGTATTTCACAGCCGGAAATTCCAGATGTGGCAATGTCCTTTTCGGATGCAGATGTAAAAGCCTATGTGGATGGCAACAGTCAGAGAACAAAGGATATTACATTTAATGCGGATGCGTTACAGACCATTACCATGAAACTTCCAGCAGGTGTACAGCTTCATAACCTGACAACAGGTAAAACAAGTAAAGCCGGAGAAAGTGTGGAAATTTGTGGTGGTACAAAGTTTTATCTGTCTGCACCATTAACACAGGTGAGTGATGTGGCAGGAAGCTGGTCTGCAACCATGAAAGGAAGCATTACCAAAGATTATTCAGCTTATAAGATTTCAACAGGTTCCGGAAACCAGGATCTGGCTCTGGTATTTGGTGAAGGCGTTGATGATGAGAAATATGTAGATTTTAAAGTATCCTGGGTACAGCAGGCAAGTGTTAAGGTGATCAAGAAAGATGCCAAGTCAGACGCAAAGCTGTCTGGTGCTGTCTTTGGATTATACAGTGATGCAGAATGCACAAAACTGATCACACAGTTACCTGCGACGGATGAAAACGGTGAAACGTCCGTACAGATTACTAAGACACAGGATACTGTATATCTGAAAGAGATTACAGCTCCAAGCGGATATCGTATCAATGCAACAGCTTACAATGTGAAACTGGAAGTCAGTAAGACAACAACTGTTACTGTTCCAGATGAAGAACAGATGGGACAGCTTACCGTTTATAAAGAAGGTGAGGTTCTGGTTGGTGCAGATGTAACAGAAAATGGAACAACATTTAAGTATGAGAAACGCAGACAGAGTGGTGCTGTTTATGATGTGTATGCTGGAGCAGATATTAAAACTGCTTATGGTACAAAAGTTTACAGCAAGGGTGATCTGGTAAAAGAGAATCTGACAACAGATACAAACGGAGCTACCGTTCTTAAAAATCTGTATCTTGGTACATATATTGTAAAAGAGAAACAGGCTCCGACAGGATTCTATAATGCCGGAGAGGAAAAGACAGTAACATTATCCTATGCAGGACAGAATGTGGATGTTGTTTTCACTGAGACAACCTTTACTAATGACAGACAGAAAGTAGAAGTAATGGTAACAAAACAGGATGAAGATACAGAAAATCCTCTGGCTGGAGGAATCTTTGGACTTTATGCTGCAAGTGACATTACCAACGTGGATGGAACCGTCATTGTAAAGAAAGGGACACTGATCCAGAAAGCGACAACAGGAGCAGACGGAACAGCGAAGTTTACAGCAGACCTGCCGCTTGGATTTTCTTATGATGTGAAAGAAGTGCAGGCACCGGAAGGGTATGTGAGAAACACAGATGATGTTTATACGTTTGCTTTCTCTTATACGAATGATAAAGAAGCAAAACAGACATTCAAGCATACATTCAAAAATGAACGTGTGACAGCTAAGATTTCTCTGCAGAAGCAGGATAAAGAAACCAAAAAGGCAGTCCCACAGGGTGATGCCACTCTGGAAAAAGCAGTATATGGACTGTATGCTCGTGAGGATATTGTGCATCCGGATGGTGCTACTGGCGTGATCTATAAAGCAGGAGAACAGGTTGCCACTCTTACGACAGATGAGAATGGACAGGCTTCTGTGGATGGATTATATCTTGGTAATTACTATGTGAAAGAGATTACTCCTCCAACTGGTTATCTGGTAGATGAAGAAGAACATGATCTGGTCTGCAATTACGAAGGAGATCTTGTAGCAGAAGTAAAACGTGACTGTCTGTCTCTGGAGCAGGTAATGAAACAGCCATTCCAGATTATCAAGGCGGCAAATAACGGAAAGACCGATGCCGACTTACTGAAAGGGGCAGGATTTACCGCTTATCTGGTATCTTCCCTGAAAGTAAAAGAGGATGGAAGCTATGATTTTGATTCTGCAAAACCGGTAGTGATCGGGGAAAACGGAGCAACAGAAATCTTTACAGATGAAAAAGGTTATGCCTGCAGTATTGCGATTCCTTATGGAACTTATATTGTGCGTGAAACCACGACACCTCATAATTACACTCCGGTAGATGATTTTACAGTGCGTATCACTGAGAACAATCCGAACCAGCCACAGACATGGAGAGTGCTTCTGGATGACGAGTTTGAAGCGAAACTGAAAATCATCAAACAGGATGATGAGACGAAAAAGGCAGTGCTTCAGAAGAATACAGAGTTCAAGATTTTCAACATGGACACTGAGAAATATGTGGAGCAGGTAACAACTTATCCGACTACGGTAAAACATAAATCCTATTTTACAGATGAGCAGGGATATTTGATTCTTCCGCAGAATCTTAAAATCGGACATTATCGCATTGAGGAAGTAAATGCACCTTATGGATATACTTTGAATGAAAATTACTATGAGGTAACAGTAGATTCCAATACTGCATACCAGATGGACGGAATTTCCGGGGATGTGATCATTGAAGCAGTTTATGAGAACCATCCTGTTAAGGGTGAACTGACTATCGTGAAAAAGGGCGAAGTTCTGGACGGATTCAAGGATGATTTTACATATCAGACAGAAAATCTGGAAGGGGCAGAGTTTGAGATTTACGCTGCCGAGGACATCTATACTGCAGATTTCCAGAAAGATGATAATGGAAACCGTATTCTGGAATATGCTGCTGGAACACTGGTAAAAACGGTTACAACGGATAAAGATGGAAAAGCGGTCCTGAAAAATCTGCCGCTTGGAAGCTATAAGATTGTTGAAAAGACAGCACCGGATGGCTTTGTTTTAAACAGTGAAGCACAGATCATTACTTTTTCTTACAAAGATCAGGAAACACCAGTCATTGAACAGACAGCTATCTTTGAAAATGACCGTCAGAAAGTAGAAATTTCTGTGGTAAAACAGGATGCTGATACAGAAGCAGCCGTTGCAGGAGCAGAGTTTGGACTTTATGCAAAGAATGATATGAAAGGTCATGGAGCTGTAATTGTGAAAGCAGACACACTGCTTGGAAAAGCTGTTTCCGGAGAAGATGGAAAGGCTGTATTTACACAGGATCTTCCATTTGGTGAGTATTATATCAAAGAACTTGCAGCACCAGATGGTTATGTATCTTCTGATAAAGTTCTGGAAGTAAAAGCAGAATATCAGGGACAGGATGTTAATGTAGTACAGTTATCTTCTGTATTTAAGAACCAGCCTACAAAGGTTGTAGTTTCCAAGTCTGATTTAACTACTGGCGTGGAATTGTCAGGTGCGACACTTACTGTTCTGGACAAAAATGGAAATGTAGTTGATACATGGAAATCTGTAAAAGGCGAGCAGCATCTGATTGAACGACTTGCTGTAGGAGAAAACTATACTCTCAGAGAAGAAATGGCTCCTTATGGATACCTCAAGGCAGAAGAAATCACTTTTACGATTGAAGATACCGGGGAAATCCAGAAAGTTGAAATGAAAGATGATGTGCCAACAGGAACGATTATCATCAATAAAAATGGAGAATTTCTGGATAAAGTAACTGCACTGGATTCCGTTGGAGGCTGGATTAAACATTTATTCCAGTATGTAACAGGCAGTCTGAAAGATGTTACTTTTGAAGTTTATGCTTTAGAAGATGTGAAGTCTGCTGACGGAGAAAGTGAAGATTATTATAAAAAAGATGAACTGGTGGCAACCATTACAACAGATGATACCGGTATTGCAAAAATATCCGGACTTCCGCTTGGCAAATACTATGTAAAAGAAAAAGCTACAGAGGATGGTTTTGTACTGGATAATGAAGCAAGAGAGATTGATCTGACATACCGGGATCAGGATACTGCAGAGGTTACTTACTCTGCTGACTGGCAGAATAACCGCCAGAAAGCGGAAGTGGAAGTTGTGAAAAAAGAGAAAGATTCTGATCGTGTACTGGAAGGTGCGGTATTTGCCCTCTGTGTCAAGGATGATATTACAGGAGCAGACGGAAAAGTAATTCTGAAAGCAGATACTGTGATCGAGGAACTGGCAACAGACAAAGAAGGAAAGCTGACTTTTACGGCAGATTTACCGATTGGTTTTGCGTATTATATCAAAGAAACATCTCCGGCACCTGGATTTGCAATGACAGATGAAACACAGGAGTTCACGTTTGAGTATGGAGGTGCAGAAAAGGAAAAAGTATCTTATGCTTTTACCTTTGAGGACGAGCCGACTGTAATCGAGATCACCAAGACTTCCCTGACAGACGGAAAAGAACTGGAAGGAGCTAAGTTACAGGTAACTGACGAAAGCGGTAAAGTTGTAGATTCCTGGACTTCCGGTAAAGAAGCTCATATCATCAAAGAACTGGTAGTCGGACAGAAATATACTCTGACAGAAACAAAACCGGCAGATGGTTATGTGACAGCAGAAAGCATCACGTTTACCGTTGAAGATACTGCAAAGTCACAGAAAATCGAAATGAAAGATGATGTGACCAAGGTAGAAATTTCCAAAACGGATATTTCCGGTAAGGAACTGCCAGGAGCAAAACTGACCATTCTTGATAAAGATGGTAAGACAGTAGAGAACTGGACTTCTGAGGAAAAACCACATTACATAGAAATGCTTCCGATTGGAGAGTATACACTTCGTGAAGAGTCTGCCCCTGATGGATATCTGGTAGCTGAAGATGTGAAATTTACAGTGGAGGATACCGGGGAGATCCAGAAAGTAGTGATGAAAGATGAGGTAAAACCGGAAGAAACACCAACGCCGGAAACACCGTCTACACAGGTAACAGATACACCGAAAACAGGAGATGATACACACATGCTGATTTGGATTCTGCTTGCGATTGCAGGTATGGCAGGCAGTGTATCAGCAGTTTGGATTACGAAAAAAAGAAAATAAAAGTTAATGGAGGGGCATTTATGGGCAGCAAAGTCATAGATGCCCTTTTGAATGATGAAAGGGGTATAAAATGAGAACGTTATTGATTATTGCAGGAATTCTTCTGGTATTAGCAGTCAACTTTGTTCTGTACTGCTGTATCCGGGTAGGAGCAAAGGAAGACCGTCTGTTGGAAAACCATAGAAAGGAACAGATTGATGCAGGAAGAAGTGAATGAAAAAACAGTGTCCCTGTGTATCACTGGCGGAAAAGTGACAGTTCGTTTATTGAAACAGGCAATGATGCGTTTTCTGGCAGCAATAGAGAAAGAAAAAGCAGAGAAAGCAAGAAAACAGCAGGTAAAAGGACCGCCAGATAAAGATTATCATGGGAAGCAGAGTTTAAAGAAGCTGGCACAGCAGAATGTTCAGCTTTCCAACATTGAGATTACGGATAACAATATTAAGGCTTTTGAAAAAGTGGCAAAAAAGTATGGCATTGATTTTAGCCTGAAACGTGATAAGTCCGTAGTTCCACCGAGATATTTTGTTTTCTTCAAGGCAAGGGATGTGGATGTGATGACAGCGGCATTTCGGGAATTTACCGGAAAGACATTGAATAAAACAAAGAAACCGTCTGTCCGTAAGAAATTACAGCAGGCAATCGCAGCCCGCAGCCAGGATAAACAGAGAGAACGGGAAAAATCGAAAGAAAAACAGAAGGAGCCGACCTTATGAGTGGGATAAAAAATATAAAGAAAAAACTGAAAGGATTTCAGGTGCGTCCCCCGAATGCAGAAGTGATAAAAAAGGTTCTGTTGCATATTCCGTATGTGGTTGTATTTTATGTGGTAAATAAATGCACCTGGCTGTATCAATATTGCAGAGGCAGTACAGTGGTGGACAGGCTGATGGTTCTTCTTATGAACTATCCGTTAGCGTTTAAAAAGTTGTTGCCGAGTATACAACCGAAAAGTCTGGCTGCGGGAACTATTGCTGCAGTCAGTGTGTGGGCAGTGGTATATTTCAAAGGAAAGAATGGAAAGAAGTTTCGCCAAGGGGAGGAATATGGTTCTGCCAGATGGGGAAATGAAAAGGATATAGCACCTTTTATTGATCCGGTCTTTGAGAATAATATTCTGTTGACACAAACGGAACGTCTGACCATGAACAGTAGACCAAAGAAACCAAAGTATGCCAGAAACAAGAATGTCATAGTGATTGGGGGATCTGGCAGCGGTAAGACCAGATTTTATGTGAAACCACAGCTTATGCAGATGCCGGATAATGTGAGCTTTGTGGTCACTGATCCCAAGGGGACAATTATCGTAGAATGTGGTAAGATGTTAGCACGAGGGACACTGAAGAAAGATAAAAATGGGAAAATCCTGCGTGATAAAAATGGCAGAGTGGTAATGGCTCCTTACAAAATCAAGGTGCTGAATACCATCAACTTTGCCAAAAGTATGCACTATAATCCGTTTCATTACATTCGTTCGGAAAAAGATATTCTGAAACTGGTAAATACGATCATGGTAAATACCAAGGGAGAGGGAGAAAAATCTTCCGAGGATTTCTGGACAAAAGCGGAACGTCTGCTGTATTGTGCTTTGATTGGTTATATCTACTATGAAGCACCGGAGGAAGAACAGAATTTTTCAACCCTGCTGGAATTTATCAATGCCAGTGAAACCAGGGAAGAAGATGAAGAGTTTAAAAATGCAGTGGATTTGTTATTTGAGGAGCTGGAAAGAGACGAGCCGAATCATTTTGCAGTAAGGCAGTATAAAAAATACAAGCTGGCTGCAGGAAAGACAGCAAAAAGTATTTTGATCAGTTGTGGTGCCAGACTCGCACCCTTTGATATTGCGGAATTGCGGGAGCTTATGTCTTATGATGAGATGGAGCTGGATATGATCGGAGATCAAAGAACTGCATTGTTTATTGTAATCTCTGATACGGATGATACATTTAACTTTGTGGTTGCCATGATGTACAGTCAGCTTTTCAATCTGTTATGTGACAGGGCCGATGACGTTCATCATGGAAGATTGCCTTATCATGTAAGAATCCTCTGTGACGAGTTCGCAAATATCGGTCAGATTCCGAAGTTCGATAAGCTGATTGCAACGATCCGAAGCAGGGAAATTTCTGCTTCTATTATACTCCAGTCCCAGTCGCAGCTCAAGACAATTTACAAGGATGCAGCCGAAACCATTACCGGGAATTGCGACACAATGTTATTCCTTGGAGGTAAGGAAAGTACCACTCTGAAAGAAATTTCGGAGACGCTGGGAAAGGAAACCATTGATTTATATAACACTTCTGATACAAGAGGACAAAGTCGGTCTTACGGTCTGAACTATCAGAAAACAGGAAAAGAACTGATGAGCCGGGACGAACTGGCAGTCATGGACGGCAACAAGTGTATTTTGCAGCTTCGTGGTGTCCGTCCGTTTTACAGTGATAAATTTGACATTACAAAACATAAACGGTATCAGCAGTTATCCGATTATGATAAAAAGAATGAGTTTCATGTGGAAGAATATATGAAACATCAGATGGAAGTCCGGTTAAGTCCGGAAGAAGCGTTCGACCTTTATGTGTATGAAGGCAGTGAACTGGAAAAACAATCAAATAGTGAAAATGAAGGCACAGAGCATGTAACGTAAAACATACATAGCTCTTTTTTTTATGCCCTTTTGGGAGGTAGTGATATGCATAAGCATGAAAGACCGCCCATCAGGGCGGAACCCTCCGAGTAGTAACCGTTAAAAAATCACAATGAAAACAGCAGTTACGAAAGGAGAACATAGATTATGGCGTTTTTTACATCTGCAATTAATATTTTACAGACTCTGGTTGTTGCAATCGGAGCTGGTCTGGCAGTTTGGGGAGTTATCAATCTCCTGGAAGGATATGGAAATGACAATCCCGGAGCCAAGTCACAGGGAATCAAGCAGCTTATGGCAGGTGGAGGTGTCGTTCTGATCGGTACACAGCTTGTACCATTACTGGCGAATTTGTTTTAGCCGGGGCAGTAGGAAAGGAGAACACGCATGGATAAGATTTTTGAGTCCATAGAAGAATGGATGCGTAACCTCCTTACAGGCATGGTCAGCTCAAACCTGACGAACATGTTTACCGATGTGAATGAAAAAACCGGTGACATCGCTAGTCAGGTTGGGCAAACGCCCCAGGGCTGGAGTGGCAGTATTTTCAGCTTGATCCAAAATCTGTCGGATTCTGTGATCGTACCGATTGCCGGAATGATCATAACCTTTGTGTTGTGCTATGAGCTGATTTCCATGCTCACCGAAAAGAACAACATGCATGACATAGATACATGGATGTTTTTCAAATATTTCTTCAAGATGTGGGTTGCAGTATGGTTCGTAAGCAATGCTTTTACGATCACAATGGCAATTTTTGATGTTGGACAGAATGTAGTGAACCGGGCTGCAGGTGTTATCAACCAGCAGACGGCAATCAATATTGATTCGGTAATCACCTCGATGGAGACAGCAATGGAATCAATGGAAGTAGGGGAGCTGATTATACTGGCACTGGAAACGCTTCTGGCGAGCTTGTGCCTAAAGGTTATATCCGTTTTTATAACGGTCATTTTATATGGTCGTATGATAGAAATTTATCTGTATTCGTCAATCGGTGCAATCCCATTTGCCACTATGAGCAACCGGGAATGGGGACAGATTGGCAGCAATTATTTAAGAGGATTGTTTGCACTGGCATTTCAGGGATTTTTTATCATGGTATGCGTGGGCATTTATTCTGTGCTGGTTGCAAACATACAGGTATCCGACAATGTGCATACGGCACTGCTCAGTGTAATGGCATATACAGTGATACTGTGTTTCAGTCTTATGAAAACAGCTAATTTCTCAAAGAGCATCTTTAATGCACACTAAATGTGGAAAAGGAGACGATGAAAATGGCTTTTGTATCAGTACCAAAAGATCTGACAAAAGTAAAAAATAAAATTATTCTCAACCTTACAAAACGACAGCTTATCTGCCTTGGTATTGCAGCGGCAGTAGGGCTTCCGTTTTATTTCCTGTCAAGGGAATTGATTGGTTCGAGTAATGCGGCAACCGGGATGTGTCTGTTGATGCTTCCGGCTTTTTTATTTGCTATGTATGAGAAAGATGGACTTCCTTTGGAGAAAGTCCTCAAAAACGTGATTACAGTAAAATTTATCCGTCCCCCGGTACGGAAATATGAGGTGGAAAACCTCTATGAAAAAAAGAAAATTTTGACAAAAGCGAAAGGAGGTAACGTTTGTGGAAAAATTAAGAAACGATAAGAATCTTCCAGAGCAGACAGAAGAATTTTCCAATCTGGATGACTGGTGGCTGGATGAAGAGGATTCTGCTGATAGTTTACCAGTGTTTGATCCGGACGAGGCAGAAAATTATGCAAAGGACAGACAGCGTTTGACGGGAGTACCGATGGTTACTGGGTATGAAGCACTGGAGCGACACCGAGGTGTTCGCAGACCAAGACGTAAATTAAGCAGACGGGAAAAACGTGCCTGGAAAAAAGCCCAGAAATATGAACTGAAATTACATAAGACACACGAAAAGGAAGAGAAAAAACTTGCGAAGCAGGCGGCAAAACAGGCTGCTCGTGAAGAAAAGGCGGCACAGAAACAGGCAAAGAAAGAAGAAAAGCATAAAAAAAAGACAAAGCCGCCGGGTTCTGTAAAATCCAGCGAGGAAAAAGGTGCTGCAAAGAAAATATCAAGCACGAATAAAGACAATAGAAATAAAGGGAAAAACATTACCGCACAGCAGTCCATCCCATATAGAGAAATGGGAAAAGACGGAATCTGTCGTGTGGAGGATGGGTATTATTCAAAGACGATTCGTTTTTATGATATCAACTATCAGTTAGCACAGAATGAGGATAAAAATGCAATTTTTGAGAACTGGTGTGATTTCCTGAATTATTTTGACAGCACCATCCATTTTCAGTTGTCCTTTATCAATCATCACAGCAACATGATGGAATATGAAGATGTGATCCGTATTAAAAAGCAGAATGACAGTTTTGATAATCTGCGTATGGAATTTGCCCAGATGCTTAGAAATCAGTTGGCAAAAGGAAATAATGGTCTTGTCAGAACCAAGTACATTACATTTGGAATTGAAGCTGACAATATCCGGGAAGCAAAACCAAAACTGGAACGTATTGAAACAGATATACTCAATAATTTTAAGGTTTTTGGGGTATCTGCGTATCCGTTAAATGGTGTAGAGCGTTTGCAGATCATGTATGAAACATTCAACCAGAATGTCAAAGTGCCATTCAGGTTCAGCTATGATGATATGCTGCGTACCGGGCTGAATACAAAGGATTATATTGCTCCATCCAGTTTCCTGTTCAAAAATGGAAAGGATTTTCAGATGGGAGATACCATCGGAGCAGTATCCTATCTGCAGATTCTGGCACCAGAGTTGACGGATAAAATGCTTGCTGAATTTCTGGAAATGGACTGTAACCTGCTTGTTAATCTGCATATTCAGTCCATTGACCAGATGAAAGCAATCAAATTGGTTAAAAGTAAGGTTACGGACATTAACCGCATGAAAATTGAGGAACAGAAAAAAGCGGTACGCTCCGGATATGATATGGATATTATTCCGTCTGATCTGAACACATATGGTGGAGAGGCGAAAAGGCTTCTGGAAGATTTACAGTCGAGAAATGAAAGAATGTTTCTTGTGACGGTTGTGTTTTTAAATACAGCAAAAAATAAACAGGAACTGGAAAATGTGGTATTCCAGACGGCAGGTATCGCACAGAAATATAACTGTGCATTAAAAAGACTGGACTATCAGCAGGAACAGGGCCTTATGAGCAGTTTGCCACTTGGAAGAAACTGGATTCCGATCAAGCGGGCATTGACTACCACATCGACAGCTATTTTTGTCCCATTTACAACGCAGGAACTGTTTATGGGCGGAGAATCTATCTATTATGGGTTAAATGCCCTGTCTAATAACCTGATTATGGCAGATCGGAAAAGGCTGAAGAATCCAAATGGGCTGATACTTGGTACTCCTGGATCTGGTAAATCCTTTGCAGCAAAAAGAGAGATTACCAATGTATTTATTGTCACAAAAGACGACATTATCATCTGTGATCCGGAGGGAGAATATTTTTCGTTAGTCCGGGCATTTAACGGGCAGGTTATCCGTATTTCTCCGACCAGTCATGATTACATCAATCCAATGGACATTAACATCAATTATGCGGATGATGACGATCCGCTATCTCTGAAATCAGATTTTATCCTTTCGCTTTGTGAACTGGTAGTAGGAGGGAAAAATGGTCTGGAACCAGTGGAAAAAACAATCATTGACCGATGTGTACGTCTGGTATATCAGGACTATCTTGCTGATCCGGTCCCGGAGAAAATGCCAATCCTGGAAGATTTATATAATCTGCTTCGCAAACAGGAAGAGGCAGAGTCGCAGAGGCTGGCAACTGCACTGGAAATCTATGTAAATGGTTCCCTGAAGGTATTCAATCACCGCACAAATGTAGAACTGAATAATCGTCTGGTATGTTTCGATATTAAAGACCTTGGTAAACAGCTTAAAAAACTTGGCATGTTGATTGTTCAGGATCAGGTTTGGAACAGGGTAACAGTCAACCGTTCTGCACATAAGTCAACCAGATATTATATTGATGAGTTCCATCTGTTGCTGAAAGAGGAACAGACAGCAGCATACAGTGTAGAAATTTGGAAGAGATTCCGTAAGTGGGGCGGTATTCCGACTGGTATCACGCAGAACGTAAAAGATCTGCTTGCTTCAAGGGAAATCGAGAATATCTTTGAAAACTCAGATTTTATCCTGATGCTTAACCAGGCATCTGGGGATCGACAGATTCTGGCAAAACAGCTTAATATTTCAACACACCAGCTTTCCTATGTAACAAACAGTGGAGAGGGAGAAGGACTGATCTTTTATGGAAATACAATTATTCCATTTAAGGACAGATTCGATAATACCCTTATGCTTTATGCGTTGATGTCATCGAAACCGGAAGATGTAGAGAAGCGTGAAAAACTCGGCATTAAAGGCAGAGACGATAGTTAAAGGGGCAATGGCAGAGCATGAGAAAATGGGTGGCAGGATTATTACTTTCTATATCCGTTATATTGCTTACGATCAGTCTGTATTTCCTGATGGGATTTTTTGTGCAGGAAAGACAGGATAACCAGTTACAGCAAGAGTTACAGGAACTTATGCAGGAAAAAGAGGACGATTCAGAGGAAGATACTTCCGACGATTTAGAGGTAGATGCTGGAATTTTGGCATTGCATGAAGAGAATCCAGATTGTATTGGCTGGCTGACCATTGATGGAACGAGAATAGACTATCCGGTCATGTACCGGCCCGGAGATAAAAATTATTATCTGCATCGGGATTTTAACGGGGAATATTCTGCAAATGGCTGTTTATTTCTGGCAGAGGAATGTGTACCAGGAAATTCGGACAATCTGATCATATATGGACATCACATGAACAGTGGAAAGATGTTTGCTGATCTTGAAAAATATAAGGACGAAGGATTTTACGAAGAACATCCGACAATCCTGTTCCGCACGATATGGGGAAATGAACAGTATCAGATATTTGTAGCATTTACAACACCCGTTTATACAGGGAATGATTTTGATTATTACAGTTTTATCAAAGCGGGAACAGTGGAGGATTATAAAAAATTTGTTGCTTCCGTTAAGGAAAAATCACTTTATCAGACAGGAACAACAGCAAAATACAGAGATAAGTTACTTACACTGTCTACTTGTGAGTATTCCCAGAAAAATGGGCGTATGGTACTGGTTGCAAAGAAAAATAACGGAAAATTACCATAGATCAGGAGATGATGACCATGCAGGAGCATGAATATAAAGCAAGGGACAAGACTGTCCAGAAGATGAGCCGGGATGGACTCCGGGAAAAAAATCTCCGCAGTAAAAAGGAAAAGCGGATTACCGGGCGTGAGGCAGATGAGAAGAAAATAGCCGGACACAGGGAACAGGAGCTGGACTTTGGAAAGGTTAGAAAAACTCATACTGCAGAAGAAACAGTTGAGGGAGTGAAAGAAGGAAAACACAGACTGCAGTCCAGACACGCTTTTCTGGAACAGGAAGAATTTGCGGAAGCGGAAGAAATGGAAAACTCAGAAATGAGTGATGATAAAGCAGGCGGGGAGAAATCTCCGTCTGTTTCACGTTCCAGACTTCGTAAAGAGAGTATCCGGGGACATCCGGGACGTGATGCTGAAACATCGGAACCGGACAGGCAGAGCCGAAAGAAAAAGATGGTCGTAGCTTATGCAGCGAAAGAGCAGAAACGCTACCATGAAAAGTCAGAAGTTGATGAAAAATCAATGGAAGATTTTCGGGAAGAGATTAAAGGAAAGACGAAAAGGGAACAGACGCTAAAAGAACAGAAAAAATCAAAATCCCGTCTTTCCTTTGAAGATGAAAGTAAAGGTATGATTCCAGGTAGCGGAATGGCAAGAAAGGGGGCAAACGTTGTTTCAGAAACGGTATCTGCTTATGGTCAGAAAAAAATCAGAGAGGATACCGATGATAATGCTGCTCTTGATGCAGCAGATCAGATGGAATTTGCGGGAGAAAGCCTTGCAAGAAAGTCAATTTACGTTCGGGAACGGTTGAAAGAAAACCGACAGAGAAATAATCGGTTGAGGGAAACCGTTTTGGAAGAAACAGAAAAATCTCGCCTACAGTTTAGCACCAGTGCTTCCAATGAAGCAAAAAAGGCGGTTCAGAAAGAAGCAGAGCAGAAGAAACAGTCTGCATTAAAGAAATTACTGCAGAAAAAGCGTTACCAGAAGCAATATCAGGCTGCGAAACAGGGAAAAGCTGTGAAGGACGCAGTGCTTGTAAATGCACAGCGATTTACGGAAAAAGCCAAAGCTGCGGTTAAGGAGCTTGTGGCACAGAACAGAAATATCCTCCTGTCCATAGGAGTTCTGGTGCTGCTGTTTGCGTTAATGGCAACGAGCCTGTCAAGCTGTGCTGCGTTATTCCAGGGCAGTTCCAATGCTATTATTTCTACCAGTTATTCCAGTGAGGATGAGGATATTTATGCTGCGGAAAATGCTTATGTGGCATTGGAAAATGCACTGAATGAGCAGATCAATCAGATGAAAGCAAACCATTCCGACTATGATGAGTTCCAGTTTCAGATTGATGAGATCGGACACAATCCGTATCAGCTTATTTCTTATTTGACAGTCAAGTATGGCGGTTTTACCTATGCCGAGGTTGCGGATGAGATTCAGGAGATTTTCAGGGAACAGTATGGATTATATACGGATTCAACACGAGAAACCGTAACAGAAAAGAAAACAGTCAGGGTTGGAGAATCACTGGGACAGGTTGTGACCAGTGGATATTGCAACTGTCCGATTTGTTGCGGGCAGTGGAGTGGAGGCCCGACTGCAAGTGGAGCGTATCCACAGGCGAATCACACGATTGCGGTGGATGCTTCTAATCCATTTGTGCCAATGGGAACCCATGTCATTATGAATGGTGTGGAGTATGTAGTTGAGGATACCGGAAATTTTGCACAGTATGGTGTGCAGTTTGATGTATTCTACGGCGATCATGCTTCTGCGTCAGCACATGGGCATCAGACCTGGGAAGCATACATAGCAGACAGCAATGGAAGTCAGGAAGTGGAAGTAACGACAACAAGAGAAGTGAACCGGCTGGATGTAACACTTACGAACCATAACCTGGATGCAGTTTTAAGAAACCGTATGACAGACAAGGAACAGGAGCAGTATGACGCTTACAACAAATACTATGGAAATCGTGATTATCTGTTTGACCTTAACACAATTCCGACAGGTGGGGCAGGCTTTGGATATGATATTCCGGCAGAAGCACTTTCTGATCCGCAGTTTGCCAAGATGATCCGGGAAGCGGAAAAATATCTGGGTTATCCGTATGTCTGGGGCGGTGCATCGCCATCTACCAGTTTTGATTGCTCTGGTTTTGTATGCTGGGTAATCAATAATTGCGGAAATGGATGGAACGTGGGAAGAACAACAGCGGACGGACTTCGTTCTTATTGTTCCTATGTATCTCCATCTGATGCAAAACCGGGAGATCTGATCTTTTTCCAGGGAACTTATGATACGCCGGGAGCGAGCCATGTTGGAATTTATGTAGGAAATAACATGATGATTCATTGCGGGAATCCGATTCAGTATACAAGCATTGCAAGTTCTTACTGGCAGCAACATTTTATGGCATTTGGCAGACTTCACTAGAAGGGAGTGAATAAGAGATGAATATGCGATTAAAAAAGGTTCTGGATGATATTCAGAAAACTGAAAACAAGATTCTGGAATTGCAGGAGCATGTAAGGCAACTGAGAATCCAGAAAAAGCAGATGGAAGATGCAGAAATCATTAAGGCAATCCGTTCCATGAAAATGGATAGCCGAAAGATGCTGACTTTTCTGGATGGAATTCAGAACGGAACAGTTACCATGCAGTTTGATGAAGAGGGCAATCTTTCTATGGATAGTTCTGAAACAGGTATAAAGAAAGAAGAAAATATGGATAGCGAAATGTTAACCGGACTGATAGAAGAAAGAGAGGATTTGGAAGATGAAGAATAAAGTAATGAAAAAAATTTTGATGATTATGTTGTCGTCAACAATACTGATGGGTTCTGCCAGTGTGACTGCATTTGCACAGGCAAATGAAAATGCAGAGCAGACAGAAGCAGTGGAACAGGTGATAGAAGAACAGCCGGCAGAGCAGCCTACCACAGAGGAAACACCGTTTTCCACACCGGGAAACGGACAGCTTGTGGATGATAAGGAGAATGACAGTTCCAAGCAGTTTCTGACTGTACAGACAAAGAATGGAAATACCTTTTATATGGTCATTGACCGTTCCGGTACTTCCGAGAACGTGTACATGATGTCACTGGTAGATGAAAATGATCTGGCAGAGTTCTTAGACGAAAACGAGGAAACCGAGAAAAAAGAGGAATCAGCAGTTGTTCTTCCGGAAACGACTGCAGCACCAGAACCAGAAACTACCGTACAGCCAGAAACAGAAGTGAATCCAGAATCCGGTGGTAATAAAATGTTTGGTTCTGCGATCCTGGGCGGCGGCATTGTACTGGTATTCGGTGGTTTAGCTGCTTTTGTTTTAAGTAAATTCCGAAAGAAAAAAGAGGACGGTATTGTAGAGGAAGGCCTGGAATTTGCTGATGACAGTTACATCAATGAAGATGAAGAAAATGCGGAAGATCAGCAGAAATAACAAAAAAGCATAAGGTATGGAGAAAGGGCAGTTCTTTATGGACTGCCTTTTTGACAGGAACAGGAGGAAAACATGGCGAAATTTTTAGTGATTGCAGAGAAACCGAGCGTGGCACAGAGCCTTGCAAAAAATTTATCTGCTTATCAGAGAAAGGACGGGTATCTGGAGGGGAACAGTTGCATTGTCAGTTGGTGTTTGGGACACCTGGCAGAATATGCACCACCGGAAATTTATAATGAAAAATATGCAAAATGGCAGTTTGAGGATTTGCCGATCATTCCGGAAGTATGGAAAGTTCAGGTATCAGAAGATAAAAAGAAGCAGTTTGATGTGCTATGCGGCTTAATAAACCGGGCAGATGTAGCATATCTGGTCAATGGCTGTGATGCCGGAAGAGAAGGAGAACTGATTTTTAAAAGAGTTTATGATTTGGCAGGCTGTCAGAAACCAGTGAAGCGTCTGTGGATCAGTTCAATGGAAGATGAAGCCATTCAGAAAGGATTTCAGTCCCTAACTGACGGGAGAGAATATGCAGGGCTTTGTAATGCTGCGGTATGCAGGGCACAGGCGGATTGGTTGATTGGAATGAACGCAACGAGAGCCTACACAACCAGATATTTTAAGCGTTTGGTAGTTGGCAGGGTACAGACACCGACGCTTGCCATGCTGACGGAAAGAAAAGAGAAGATCGAGCATTTCAAGAAAGAAGCCTATTATAAGGTTTCTCTGTCAGATGGGAAACTTATGGTAACATCAGAGAGTATCCCGTTAGAAATGGAAGCGGAAGAATTAAGAAAACTTTGTGATGGGACAGAAGCACTGGTCACAAGGGTAAAAAGAGAGCAGAAAAAGACTTTCCCACCAAAACTTTATGATCTGACCGGTCTGCAGAGGGAAGCAAATCGTTTTTTTGGATACACTGCCCAGAAGACATTGGATATGCTGCAGGAGCTGTACGAAGAAAAGATGGTTACCTATCCGAGAACAGACAGTCAGTATGTAACCGAAGATATGAAAGAAACGGTAAAAATGCTTGCCGAAGGCATGACAGATTTTCTTCCGTTTCTGGAATCTGGACAGACTAGAGGTAACATAGATCGTGTGGTTAATAATGCAAAGGTATCTGATCATCATGCAATACTGCCGACAAAAGAAGCAATGGAAAAAGGCATGGGAGGACTTTCCAGTGGAAAGAAAAATCTGCTGATGCTGATCGGACAGCAGCTTGTTCAGGCAACAGGGGAAGAGTACCTTTATGAGCAGACAGAAATTTCCGTACAGTGCAAAGAACATGAATTTACTGCAAAGGGAAAGCTGCCTGTACAGATGGGCTTCAAAGAAGTGGAAGAAGCCTTTCGGAAATACTGTGTAAAGGATAAGAAACCTGACGAACCGGATCATAAGACAGAACTTCCAGAAGGATATGAGGAAGGAATGACTCTTGCCTCTGTGAAGGCAGAGAAGAGTACACATTATACTTCCCCGCCGAAGATGTTTACCGAAGATACCCTGCTTGCTGCGATGGAAACAGCGGGGAATAAGGAATTTGATTCTGAAACAGAGAAAAAAGGACTTGGGACACCGGCAACCAGAGCGAATATCATTGAGAAGCTGGTATCTTCCGGTTATGCAGAACGTAAAGGAAAACAGATTCTTCCTACCGTAGCAGGATGTGAGCTGATTCATGTAATGCCGGAGAATCTGAAATCTGCAGGCCTGACAGCAGAATGGGAGAATCAGCTTCTGATGATGGAAAAGGGGGAAATCCAGGAAGATGAATTTATGAATGGGATTGTATCCATGATTAATGAGATTCTTTCTATGTGCAGGGCAATTTCGGAAGAAGAACGGAACCGTTTTCAGATTGCAAAGGAAGTAATCGGGAAATGCCCGGTATGCGGTTCTGATGTATATGAGGGTAAGACCAATTATTACTGCTCTGACAGAAGCTGTCAGTTTGCTCTGTGGAAGTCGAACCGCTTTCTGGAAAGTATGAAAAAGTCGATGGATAAAAAGATGGCGGTGGAGCTTCTGAAAAATGGACGTACCCATGTGAAAGGACTGTATTCCAAGAAAAAAGACAGCAAATTTGATGCCGATCTGGTATTAGGGTTAGAAGATGGAAAAGCCAGATTCAGTCTGGAATTTCCTAAAAAGAAGAAATAAGGCACAGACGGAAGGAGGAATGAGTTATGGCTCATTTAGATGAGATACGGGGACTTGCGGAGTATCATGCAACCCGTATCAGCAGTTCACCAAGGGACTGGATGAATTATCTGGATACTGCAGCCAGACTGTATCGGTATCCATTTATGGATCAGCTTTTGATCCACGCGCAGCGTCCAAAAGCAACTGCCTGTGCTTCGCTGGAATTATGGAATGAAAAAATGCTGCGGTGGGTAAACCGAGGAGCAAAGGGAATTGCTCTTTTGGATGAAACCATGCAGAAAACAAGACTCCGATATGTATTTGATATTCAGGATACTCATAAGGTAAAAGGTGGAAGAACCCCTTACCTGTGGCGGTTGCAGGAGAAGCAACAGGAGGAGTTATTAAACCATTTAGAAGAAGTTTATGGACTGGAAGTTATAGATACAGGAAGTCTTTCTGATGCACTGATGGCAACAGCGAAGTATATGGTAGAAGAAAATCTGGATGAATACCTGGATGGCTTGACATATGTGATGGAAGGAACGTATCTGGAGGAGCTGGAAGAAGATACCATACGCAGTGAATTTCGCAGTCTGTTGACAGACAGCATTTATTATACGCTGGCTTCCAGATGCGGACTTGATCCGTTGGAACGGCAGGAAGAAATGGACTTCGTACATATCACAGACTATAACAGTTTATCAGTGCTGACATTTATTGGAAATGCGACGAGCATGGCCAGTGAGTCTGTGCTAGTGGATATTGGAAGATTTGTACACCGTATTTCATTAGAAGAAATGAAAAAGGGTATTGAAAATTCAGAGGAAAGGAATTATAATAAATTCAACACGTTAATTCGTGAAAGCGAAGAAAACAACAACAGAATCATAGAAAACGAATATTCACAGGAAGATGAAGGAGGAAATGAGCATGGAACTGACATATCATCGCAAAGGGGATTATCTGTTTCCGAATCTGACAATCCAGGAGACAGAGGTACAGATTGGGAAATACGGAATGCTGCGGAGGACATTTCTGAAGGAACACAAGAACAGCCTGTATCAGAGCCTGTTACTGACCGGGAAACTGAACAGCCATCTGGAAGAGATCGAGAAAACAGCACAGAAGAGATTGGAAGTACAGATGGCGAAACTGTTGGAGAAGAATCCGGCACCATCGAAAGAGGAGAACCCGATGGCGTGGACAGCACATATGAACAGTCTGACGGCAACAGCGGAAGAGAGCATCTTGACGGAATTGGTGTACAGCTAATTGAAGACACAAGTGAAGATCAGTTAAGTAAAGCAGAGGAAGAAATTGCCTCTGCTTTATCTTTGCCCGAACTTCCATCTGTAAATGAACAGAAAAGAGAAATCGAAAACAGAATAGCTGCCCTCTATGCCGGGGAGATTGCCATTCCAAGTGAGGTGGTCGATGAGGTTTTAAGAACCGGAGGAAACCGAAGCAAGAGCCAGCTTCGTATTATCTATAATTTTATGAGTGAACAGACACCGGAAGAATATACAGAGTTTGTGAAGCGGGAGTATGGGACTGGTGGAAAGGGCTTTGAAATCAATGGCATGGAATATTCTGTCTGGTTTGACGAAACGGGATTGCAGATTGCAGTAGGGCATACGGTTACCGATCAGATTCTGGATAAGGCGTTTTTATCCTGGGAAGATGTGAGTGGTCGTATCCATCAGCTTTTGAAGCAAGGCGAGTATGCACCACAGTCTGTACTTGATGTTGCAAGGGAGAATGCGATAAAGGAACATGCCCAGGCACTTGCCTATATGAAAGCGGATATGGCAGAGGGTGTAGCAGAACTTGTCTTTGATGAAGAGGATTTACCACATCTTCACAGTATTTATCCGGAAATTACTGATTATCTGGAAGAGAAACTAACAGATCCGGAGTGGCTGGCAGATCTGAACGAGCGTCTGGAAGGACTGGCAATGGCTTATGAGGAAGATAAAAGCATTATGCGGTTCCGCACCTATAATCCAATCAGAATATCCGGTCAGTTTCAGAAATTTGCAGCAGAAGTAATTCCATACAATGCCAGAGATGAATTCGCATGGCAGGAACATAAGGTATTTATTACTCAAGATGAAATAGATGCTTTTCTTGCCGGTGGCGGTCCGTATTCGGATGGAAGGCTTTCTACCTATTCTTTTTATCTTCTGAATGGAGATGATAAGGCAAGGACAGATTTTATCAAGGAAAAATATGGGATAGGCGGTCAGAGCCATGCTTTATGTGGAGCAGACAATTCACATGCAGATTATGATGGGAAAGGTTTGAAGCTGGAGAGAGGGGACTATGGGAATCCAGATACTTCGGTGTTGCTGCCCTGGGCAAAAGTTGCAAAAAGAATCGGCTATCTGATTGATAACCAGCAGTTCTTACGTTCCGCAGATTATTCCCGTATGCCGGAATATGAGAGGGAACGGATTGCAGGAAAAGTGATCAGTTTTTATGCAAGGCTGCCAGAAGAAATCGAGCGTCCGTTCAAGCAGGATTTCTTTAATGAAGAAGCAAGAAAAGAACTTCCTGTTATGCTGAATGATTCGGAGCAGTCGCAGAAATTGTTACAGGCGATGGACGATGCACTGGCAATGCTGCCATTGGATTTTGAATCAGTGAATGAAACTTATGAGAAGAAATTACAGCTATTGACGGAAGTACATCAGTATGTGGAAGGCAGCTATACGATTTTCCCAGCACAGGAAGTACCAGATCAGGCAGATGGCTTAGATGGATACCAGATGTCTTTATTTGATATTGTGAGTGCCTCCGAACCAGAAGAAAATACAGAAGAACCAGAAGTGGAAGAATCGTCTGCAGAAATGGAGGAGGTACAAAAAGGGGAACCAGAATCTGAGCCAGAAGATGTAGTTGTACAGGAACAGTGGAACGAGAATGTATTTGAATATCAGGGGTATCATTTTGAACCAGTGGGGATTCTTCCACAAGGTCTGGAAGGGAAAGAACTGGTAAACCAGACAAGAGGAAATACAGAATTGCATTTGACTACCTACGAGCGAGAAGATAATATTTTATATTCCTATGCAGGATTCTACGAAGCAAGTGGTTCATCAAAAGCTGATATTTTCCGGTGTATGGAAACCGGACGAAATTATATTCCAGGGGAGAATGAACTGTTTGGCTATGAGGGAGAATTTTTACCATATCTGCAGAATGAACAGGTGCAGGAACAGGAACCTCATAATTTCCATATTACGGACGATGACCTTGGCTCTGGCGGTCCGAAAGCAAAGTTTAAAGCAAATATGGAAGCTATCCGGCTGCTGAAAGAACTGGAACAGGAGCAGAGATTGGCAACACCGGAAGAACAGGAAGTGTTGTCAAGATATGTTGGATGGGGCGGTATTCCACAGGCTTTTGAAGAAAGAAACAGTGCCTGGGCAGCGGAATATACGCAGTTAAAAGGAGTCCTCACACCAGAAGAATACAGTGCAGCAAGGGCATCAACGCTGAATGCCTTTTATACTTCTCCGACAGTCATCAAGGCTATGTATGAAGCACTTGGAAATATGGGACTGAAACAGGGAAATATACTGGAACCGTCCTGTGGAGTAGGAAACTTTATGGGACTTTTACCGGAAAGTATGAGTGCTGCAAGTATGTATGGCGTAGAACTTGATCCGGTTTCCGGGCAGATTGCAAAACAGCTTTACCAGAAGAACAGGATTGCAGTACAAGGATTTGAGGAAACCAGTTACCCGGACAGCTTTTTTGACTGCGTGATTGGAAATGTACCGTTTGGGGCATATCAGGTCAGTGACCGCAAATATGACAGATACCATTTTATGATCCATGATTATTTTATTGCAAAATCCTTAGATCTGGTACGTCCGGGTGGAGTGGTGGCAGTTGTCACATCAAGCGGTACGATGGATAAGCAGAATCCGGAAGTCCGACAGTATTTCGCAAACCGGGCAGATCTGCTTGGGGCGATCCGTTTACCGAACAATGCTTTCCAGAGAAATGCCAATACCAGTGTGGTTGCGGATCTTCTGTTTTTCCAGAAAAGGGACAGGGCTGCGATCACAGAACCAGACTGGGTACAGTTAAAAACCACACCAGAAGGTTATACAGTCAATTCCTATTTTGCTAATCATCCGGAAATGGTGCTTGGAGATTTCACAACAGAAAGTACCCAGTACGGAAAACAGGAAGTAACAGTAAAGGCAAAAGCGGAAGCAGATCTGGCAGAGCAGTTAAAAGAAGCGGTAAAGCATATCCAGGGAACCATCACAGAGCAGGAGATTTCAGATACGGAACTGGAAGAACAGGTAGTATCCATACCGGCAAATCCGGATATTAAGAATTTCAGCTTTGCACTTGTCGGAGAGGACATTTATTACAGGGAAAATTCTGTTATGAATAAGATGGAACTTCCCGTTGTGACAGGCGAGCGTGTCAGAGGTATGGTTGCTATCCGGGATGCAACAAACAGGCTTCTGGAACGGCAGTTGGAAGAATGCAGTGATGAAGAGGTCGCCAGCTTACAGGCTGAATTGAACCGGGTTTATGACAGCTTTACTGCCAAGTATGGACTACTCAGCAGCAATGCAAATAAAAGGGCGTTCAGCATGGACAGCAGCTATTGCCTTTTGACTTCCCTTGAATTTCTGGACGAAAAGGGCGAGTTGAAGCGGAAAGCAGACATATTTACGAAAAGGACGATCCGCAGGGCAGAGCCGGTAACATCGGTAGACACTGCAAGTGAGGCACTGGCGGTATCTATCGGGGAAAAGGCAAAAGTGGATATTCCTTATATGATGGAGCTTACCGAGAAAACAGAGGAAGAGGTCACAGAGGAGCTTACGGGTGTTATCTTCAAGAATCCGCTTACGGATAAATGGGAGCCATCCGACGAGTATCTTTCCGGGAATGTCAGGGAGAAGCTGAACATTGCAAAGCAGTTTGCAGAGAACCACCCGGAATATATGGTCAATGTACAGGCACTGGAACGGGTACAGCCGAAAGATCTGGACGCTTCCGAGATTGAAGCAAGGCTTGGTGTAACATGGATTTCGCCGGACTATATTACAGAGTTCATGGCAGAAACATTCCATACACCACGACAGCATATCAATTATGAGCGTATCAAAGTACAGTATGCGGAAGTGACCGGACAATGGAACGTAAAAGGAAAGAACGTGGACAGCAGCAATAACCCGCTTTCCACCGCAACTTACGGAACACAAAGGGCAAATGCTTACAGGTTGTTGGAGGATGCACTGAATCTGCGTGACACAAAAATCTATGACACAATACATGATGCGGATGGGGAACACCGGGTACTGAACCGGAAAGAAACCACCCTGGCACAGCAGAAGCAGGAACTGATCCGGGAAGAGTTTAAAGAGTGGATTTTTAAGGATATGAGCCGACGGGAAACACTCTGCAAAATTTATAATGAACGGTTTAACAGCATCCGGCCAAGGGAATATGATGGCAGTCACATTCAGTTTGTCGGAATGAATCCGGAAATTAAGCTGATGGAGCATCAGAAAAATGCGGTGGCACATATCCTTTATGGAAATAATACCCTGCTTGCACACTGTGTAGGTGCAGGCAAGACGTTCCAGATGATCGCAGCCGGTATGGAGAGCAAGCGTCTGGGACTGGCACAAAAGAGTCTTTATGTGGTTCCGAACCATTTGCTGGAACAGTGGGGAAGCGATTTTTTACGCTTATATCCGGGAGCAAATATTCTGGTGGCAACGAAGAAAGACTTTGAACCGGCAAACAGAAAACGGTTCTGTTCCAGAATCGCAACAGGGGATTATGATGCGGTCATTATCGGACACAGCCAGTTTGAGAAAATCCCGCTTTCCAGGGAAAGGCAGATTTCATTGTTGGAAGATCAGATCGCAGATATTACCTATTCTATTGAAGCAGCAAAAGAGGAAGCGGGACAGCAGTATACGATCAAGCAGATGGAAAAGACAAAGAAAACCCTGAAAGCAAAACTGGAAAAACTGAATGACCAGACACGAAAGGATGATGTGGTGACTTTTGAGCAATTAGGCGTGGACAGGCTGTTTGTGGACGAGTCACATTTTTACAAGAACCTTTTTTTATACACAAAAATGCGGAATGTGGCAGGCATTTCACAGACCGATGCACAGAAAAGTTCAGATATGTTTATGAAATGCAGGTACATGGATGAGATTACCGGGGGAAAGGGAATCACGTTTGCAACGGGAACACCTGTATCAAACAGTATGACTGAATTATACACCATTATGAGATACCTCCAGTATGATACTTTAATGAATATGGGAATGGGACATTTTGATTCGTGGGCAGCAACTTTTGGAGAAACAGTTACGGCAATCGAATTGTCACCGGAAGGGACGGGCTATCGTGCAAAAACACGATTTGCCCGTTTCTTTAATCTTCCAGAACTGATTTCCATATTTAAAGAAGCTGCGGATATTCAGACTGCAGATATGCTGAATCTTCCTGTACCGGAAGCAGAATATATCAATGAAGTATTAAAGCCGAGTGAGGAACAGAAAGAAATGGTGGAAGCCTTTTCGGAACGTGCAGAACAGGTCAGGGGCGGTGCAGTAGATCCAAGGGTAGATAACATGCTCAAGATTACCAATGACGGAAGAAAATGTGCATTAGACCAGAGGCTTTTGAATGATATGCTACCGGATGCAGGGGAAAGCAAGGTAAATGCCTGTGTGGAGAATGCTTTCCAGGTATGGGAGGACGGAAAAGATACACAGGCTACCCAGTTGATCTTCTGCGACCTCAGCACACCGAAAAATGATGGAACATTCAACGTGTATGATGATGTAAGAAACAAGCTGGTGGAACGGGGAATCCCGAAAGAGGAGATCGCATATATTCATGAATATAATACGGAAGTAAGAAAAGCGGAGCTGTTTGCAAAGGTGCGGGCAGGGCAGGTAAGAATCCTGATGGGTTCCACTCCGAAACTCGGTGCTGGTACCAACGTCCAGGACAGATTACTTGCACTGCATCATCTGGACTGCCCCTGGAAACCGTCTGATCTGGAACAGCAGGAGGGACGTATTCTCAGACAGGGAAACCAGAATGACAAGGTAAAAATCTTCCGGTATGTAACGGAAAATACGTTCGATTCGTACATGTGGCAGATTCTGGAAAACAAGCAGAAGTTTATTTCACAGATCATGACCAGTAAATCCCCGGTGCGTGCCTGTGAAGATGTAGATGATACAGCTCTATCTTATGCAGAGATCAAGGCACTGGCAACAGGAAACGAATACATCAAAGAAAAGATGGATCTGGATGTGCAGGTAAGTAAACTGAAACTTCTGAAAGCAAACCACACCAGTCAGATCTATCGTCTGGAATCGGATATTGCAAAGCGGTATCCAGTACAGATTACCGCATTAAAAGAGAAGATTGCCGGTATGCGTGTGGATGCAGATGTGGTTAAAGGAATAGATTTACAGGATAATGACCACTTTGCAATGACAGTCGGTGGAAAGCTGTATACCGATAAAAAAGAAGCGGGAGTTGCACTACTTTCAGCAGCATCCGGCTTGAAGTCCGTGAAATCAGCAGGGCAGATCGGGGAATATCATGGTTTTGCACTTTCTTCAGAATATAATTTCCTGTCGAATACTTATACCATGACGATCAAGGGAAAATGTTCTTATAAAATTGAGTTCGGAAAGGATACTCTGGGCAATATCCAGAGAATTCATAATGCACTCTCTGCAATCGGGAAAAAGCTGGCAGATACCGAGCAGAATCTGGAAACGGTACAACAGCAGTTAAAGACCGCACAGGAAGAGGTGCAGAAGCCATTCCCGAAAGAAGCGGAACTGAGTGAAAAAATGGAACGTCTGGCAGAATTAAATGCCATGCTCAACATGGATGAGAAAGGGGGAGAAAATCTTCTGGCAGATGAGGGAATCGGGGAAAACCCGGAAGTAAACATGCCGGAGGAACGACAGGACAGAATTGCTGACAGTGTTCATAAAACATCTATTCTGGAAAGACTGAAAGAACAGAAACAGCAGGAGCAGACAAGAGAAACACAGCAGAAACCTAAAAAGAAACATGAACAGGAGTTATAAAGGGTATCCCGTCAGAGTGACCAGAGCTTTGGCGGGATTTTTCTATGGAGGATTTGATTATGGCAAACAGAGAAGAACAATTAAAGCAGATTACAGAGCAGTTGGAACAGGGTGTTGCAGAAATATTCACATCAGAAAAGTATACCGAATATCTGAATACAATGGCAAAGTTCCATAATTACAGTTTCAATAATACTCTGCTGATCGCCATGCAGAAACCGGAAGCGACACTGGTAGCGGGGTATCAGGCATGGCAGAAGAAATTTAACCGGCAGGTAAAAAGAGGGGAAAAAGGCATCCAGATCATTGCCCCGGCTCCGTTTAAAGAGAAACAGGAGATTGAAAAAACTGATCCGGAAACAGGAGAGATTGTGATCGGGGAAGATGGACAGCCGGAAACAGAAGTAGTAGAGCGTGTCATTACAAGATTCCGGGTTACGACAGTATTTGATGTCAGTCAGACCACAGGAGAACCGATTCCAGAGTTTGAGGTATCAGAACTGGAGGGGGATGTTCTGATCTACCATGATTTTATGGAAGCACTGAAAACGGTTGCCCCGGTTCCCATCCGTTTTATTGAGATTGATGGGGAGGCGAAAGGCTTTTATCAGCTTGTCGATAAATATATCGCTGTCCAGCCTGGCATGAGTGAAGCACAGACCATGAAAACAGCGGTGCATGAAACGGCACATGCAGTATTGCATGATCGTGACCAGATGGAAGCAGAGGGCATCGTAAAAGACCAGCTTACAAGGGAAGTGGAAGCATTATACTCAGCATTCCAAAATGTTAATCATTTTAAAGAATGCTGAG
>NZ_QULA01000025.1:0-50431 GCF_003481595.1 Blautia sp. OM07-19 | reverse complement strand
GGAACCGCATGTCCGGTGGTGTGAGAGGTCGGCGGCAAAAGCCGTCTCCTACTCGATCAAATGAAACAAATATGTAAATGAGGTATGGTATGATGTATTTATAATATCAAGGAGGACAAGAATATGAACAGGAAAAGAAAAAAATTGATGAAATTGTGTGCATTTTTATTTATGCTGTTTTGCGGGACATTTATATTCGCAAATGGAAATGTTAAAGATGTACAGGCTGCCAGTCGTATGGTTATGTTATATGGTAATAAAACCTATACACAATATGATTTTACCGGGGATGGCAGGAAGAATCGTTTTAAATGTACTGCCGACAGTGAACGAGGATACGTTCGCCTTTACCTTAATGGAAGCTATAAGCAAAGAATATTTGTTGCGAAGGGTGCGAATTTATATTGGTGTGGAATTGACAGGAAGAATGTATACTTACTGGCCGTATGCTATCAGTACGGAGGCCATGAATTGAAAGTATATAAATATTCGAGTGGAAGATTTAAAGCAGTACCGGGCAAAGATCAGTTGAATAAAGTGTTTATGTTTTCAAATTTTTCCAAAATACAGGGAGACACACTTTATGTTTATTCCTCACAGGGAAGCAGAAATGGCGGATCTTTCCGGAATGCATCGGGCATGATTGAAGCAGAGACAAAATTCAAACTCAGAAATAATAAGATTTCCTGCATTTCCTGGAATTCCAGAATTATAGGAAGAAGAACATTTTATGCACAGAATTCTTTCCAGACAAGTGCAAGTGACAGGAATCTAAATATAAAAAATGGTCCTAAAGTAAAAGCGGGACAAAAAGTAACTTTAAATTATGTAAAACTGGGCGGGAATACATATGTGTACCAGATCTCCGTTGGTGGACGTAAAGGCTGGTTTAAGGATTCCTATTCTATCCAGTTCAGATGATCAAAGTCATAAGAGCAGAAGCTTTAACAATAAATATATGAAAAAACTCCTGGAACTCATAGGTTTCCAGGAGTTTTTTCATATATTTGCCGGGAGGTGCATCCTCTTTTTATATTTTAAGTAAAGTATAAATAAATGCATTTCCTAATAAAATAACTGGTACTTGACGTATAAACAGGAGGAGTTTTTATGCAGACAAAAATACCAGTTATCAATGAAGAGAATATCCAGGAATATCTGTTATACTGGTCTGCTCAATCCCTTATCCTATTACTTAGCAAAAGTTGGAATATAAGTTGTAGAGCCGTATACGAGACCCGTACGTACGGTTCAATGGGAGGGGCGAGATAATTATTCTCCCTCTGCCCTATTATCCGAAGTTCAACAGTAACAAAGAACGAAAAAGATGTTCATTTGCTGTCATGCATATTTTCTGTACTTTTGTGGGAAAGTCTGGGTGGCTGGTAATGATATACAGCCTCGTACGATTCCAGTTCATCCTCATTCATCGGTCCTGAGGGGATCAGCCCGGTGCAGTCCTGGGTTGATGCAGCATTTGAGAGAAAATCACAGGAATCAATAATTTCCTGATTAGATGTTGCAGATTTGTGTGAAATATTTTTTTTCATAAGTAACCTCCTCGTGCTAATAGTTATTAGTATAAGCAGAAAAACAAAAAATATTTTATAAAATATGAAAAATATCTGAAAGAAAACACAAATTCGTAATCAGGTATGATAAAATGTAAATATAAATTCAAGGAGGGACAGAGAATATGAAACAGATTACAATGAAAAAGAAAGTGAAACAGCTGTGCTGCATTTTGCTGGCAGTAATTCTCTGCATGGGGATGACAGTTCCCGCTATGGCTGCATCATCCAGATATTATAATGCAGCGGTATCAAGCTACAAGAAGTATGTGAAAGGCAAACGTGGCAGTTACAAAATCGTAGACATTGATGGAAATGGAATTCCGGAACTGCTTATGCATAACAGTTCTGCAGGAATCAACGAAATCCGTACTTACAATCCGAAAACAAGAAAAAATGTACGTGCAGCATCTGTAGGATATGGCAAGGGCTACAATTTTCCGATCAAATACTCCAGAACCTGTCACACTGTAATGCTCTGCAATGCCAACACAGGTGGAACTGAGTACTGTATTTACAGAGTCAGAGGAACCAAGGCAACAAGAATCGTAAAGGCAGAACGCTTTAACGGCAAATTCCAGAAAGGATATAAGGTTAATGGCAAGAGAGTAAGTGGTTCTACCTACAGCAGAAGTGTCAAAAAATACATGCAAAAAGCCGGAGTAGTATGGTCCAGCGGAATGTGATACGGCGCGAAAATGAAAAAGAAAAAAATAGTGAATTGAATTAGTTTAAGAGAAAGCCCAATTTGCTCAGATGGCAAATTGGGCTTTATAAGATTTATTTAAAAATAACTATCGCTGTTTCACTCTGTCCTGTTTTATTGTTTACAGCGTTCAGAAGCAGCATGGAATTCTTTTTTGTTACTTTAAATGTTTTATTGTTTTTTAACATTTGTGACTGAAATTTACCAGCTTTGTCCAGATAATCGGCAGTAACAGTCCAGCCGCTTTTTCCCTTAAAGACAGGAATCCCGCACTTCCCTAAACAAAGTCAGCATTCTTGCAAGAAAACTGACCAGTGTTTATGCAAGGATTACTACAAAGATGGAATTTGTGCCGGAAGTACATCAGCACAGTGCGGGTCTGATCCTGTATTATGATAACATGAACTACATCAATCTCCGCAAATATTACAGTGAAACTCTCGGACAGAGCGCATTGTCCATCATCCATCTGGAAAATGGCGTCAAGACAGAATTTTTGAACACCAGGATCCCGGTAGAGGACAAACCGATCTACCTTCGCCTCTACATCGAAGGAAGAAAATCCTGGTTCGAGTGGAGCTACGACGGAGAAAATTATGAGAAGATCGGACGCATCTTCGATACCACCAGATTCTCCGATGAATACTGCAAATACGGTGAGTTCACCGGTACCATGGTAGGCCTCACCTGCGCCGACCGCATCCTCCACAGGAAATGTGCCGACTTCGATTTCTTCGAATACAAAGCCGACGAAAGCCGGATGGTGGAGTAAATTAGTCAGAATATCTAAAAAATTTAATATAAACCATCAATTCTGAACATTGACGGTTACCCCTTGTATGTGACAAAATAGGTATTACCAATAATAGGATTGCCGGGCGTTAAAATGCGCCTGGTTTTTCCGCGTTAAAAAGGAATATCAGGGAGGAAAAAAATGGCACAGAAAAGAAAATGCGGCGTACTGCTTCCAGTGAGCAGTCTGCCTTCAAAGTACGGTATTGGATGCTTTGACAAAAAAGCGTATGAATTTGTAGATGCACTCAAGGAAGCAGGACAGAGTTACTGGCAGATCCTGCCGCTGGGACCGACCAGCTATGGTGATTCACCGTACCAGTCTTTCTCTACATTTGCAGGAAACCCATACTTCATCAGTCTTGAGGCACTGATCGAAGAAGGAGTCCTGACAAAGAAAGAGTGTGACAAAGTAGACTTTGGAACAGATGCGACCAGCGTAGATTATGCGAAATTATACGAAGGACGTATGCAGCTTCTCCGCAAGGCATATGAGAGAAGTAATATTTATATGGATCCGGAGTTCCGCAGATTTCAGGAAGAAGAAGCATGGTGGCTCAAGGACTATGCACTTTTTATGGCAGTGAAGAAACGCTTCGGCGGTATTCCGTGGAGCGAGTGGGCTGAGGATATCCGCCTTCGCTGGCAGAATGCCCTGGATTACTACAGAGAAGAAATGTATTTCGAAATCGAATTCCAGGAATATATGCAGTTCAAATTCCGCCAGCAGTGGATGGCACTCAAATCTTATGCAAACGAAAAGGGAATCCAGATCATCGGTGACATCCCGATCTACGTTGCGATGGACAGCGCAGATACCTGGGCAAATCCGTGGCTCTTTAAACTGGATGAGAAAAACTGCCCGACACAGGTAGCAGGATGCCCGCCAGATGGATTTTCTGCTACAGGACAGCTCTGGGGAAACCCTCTGTACAACTGGGAAGTGCACCGTAACTCTGAATATGAGTGGTGGATCAAACGAATCTCCAACTGCTTCCGCCTGTATGACGTTGTAAGGATTGACCATTTCCGCGGATTTGATGAATATTATGCAATTCCATACGGAGATAAGACAGCAGAGAACGGCTGGTGGGAAAAAGGTCCTGGAATCGATCTGTTCCGTGCAATCTCAGCAAGATTGGGAGACAGAGAGATCATCGCAGAGGATCTTGGCTACATGACCGATAGCGTTAAACAGCTTGTAGAAGAGAGCGGCTATCCCAACATGAAAGTTATCGAATTCGCTTTTGACGAGCGCGATACCGGAAATGCCAGCGACTACCTGCCGCACAACTATCCGAGAAACTGTGTTGTCTATACAGGAACCCATGACAACGAAACACTTCTTTCCTGGCTGGACGACATCACACCGGGCGAGAGAAGACAGGTCCGTGAGTATTTGAACAACTTCAAAGACTCCGGCAAAGAACTGTGTGACGACCTGATCTGCCTCGTAATGCAGAGCGTTGCCAACCTGTGCATCATCCCAATACAGGATTACCTTGGTCTTGACAACTCCGCACGAATGAACCAGCCGTCCACCCTCGGCAAGAACTGGAAGTGGAGACTAAAAGAAGGTCAGTTCTCAAAAGAACTTCAGAAAGAAATGCTGGAACTGGCAACACGTTATGGAAGAAGATAAGAAGAATAATATCAAAGGATATATGCTCGCAATCCTCGGAGGGGTCAGCTGGGGAATATCCGGTGTATGCAGCCAGTATCTGTTTACGCAATATGATCTCAGTGCTGACTGGCTTACCGCGATCCGAATGCTGCTTTCGGGGATCCTTCTTCTCGTACTTGCTTTCCGAAAGGAACATACACGGATTTTTAAGATCTGGACAAAAGGGAAAGATACGTTCTGGCTGATCGTGTTTGCACTTGCCGGACTTCTTCTGTGTCAGTATACATTTCTGGCAGCGATCAAACATTCTAATTCTGCTACAGCTACGGTCCTTCAGAGTCTGAACGTTGTTTTGATGGCAATCGTGATGGCAGTCTGGAATAAGAAAATGATGAGCAGAATACAGATAGCGGCAATTGTCTTGGCGTTTTCCGGTACCTATCTGATCGCAACGAAGGGAAGTCTGACAAGCATGGATCTTCCCGACAAACCTTGACCTTCCAGCGTGGATCATCATCGCAGTCATCGTTATTATCGGCACAGCAGTTGGATTTTCCGTATTTCTCGAGAGCGTAAAATATATCGGCCCCGTAAAATCAACACTACTTGGCTGCCTGGAACCTGCATCCGCAACCCTTCTCTCAGCCTTGCTGCTGGGAACGAAATTTACCGCGATCGAACTGATCGGTTTTGTATTTGTTGTAGGCACGGTATTTCTTTCCGTGTCAACAAAGGAATAGAAGTCTAAAATATTGCACCGGTTGTTTACTTGAGAAAAAGCATGTGTTATAATTTTTTACACGAAAAGATAAAAAATTATCGGGAGTGTAGAATGAAGAAAGAACTAGAGAAATATTTTGTGATAGCAGATACTGTTCAGGAGATGAATGGAGATATCTGTGAGGTTATCCTTCATGAGCTGACAAAATCTGGAAGTTATGTGGCATATGTTGCAAATGGAACAGTTACCGGACAGAAAACAGGAGAGAAGTCAGATTACTTCGTGAAGCAGGTGCTTGAGAACAAAGACTTTAAAGACGATCATCTTTCGAATTATTTTTTCAGGACAACAGATGAAAAGGCAGTCAAGTCATCATCAGCACTGCTCCGAGATCAGGATGGAGATGTGATCGGGATGCTTTGTATCAACATGGATATTACCATGCTTCAGAATGTAAATACTATGTTGATGAACTATCTGAAAACAGACCTGGAGGCAGGAAGAAATCCGGGAACAGGAGAACATGACGTCCCGCAGGACGTCATGGCAGTCATTGACAAACTCATTATGTCGGTGATTGGATCCACAGATACCAGAGAGTTAAGCCGTTCAAAATGCGTTGGGCTGGTGCGCCTTATGGATGAGAAAGGAATCTTCCTTGTCAAAGGAGCAATGGACAAAGTAGCAGAACTGATGGGAGTCTCCCGAGTGACGATCTACAGTTATCTTGACGAAGCAAGAGGAAAAAAAGGATAATTTTTATAGCATATATTAAGATAAGGGCTGCAGTTACGCTGGTGGTAACTGCAGCCCTTAAAATTGCATTGCATATCGAGGAGGTGCCAGTGGCACGTCTGCTGATTTTATGCCTCAGGCGTATAATATACAGCTGAGAACGGCGGCAGGGTCAGGATGATCCTGTCGTTTTTGAGTGTGATGGCGGTATTTAAGTTTTTCTGGGTGCCGCCGTAGATCTCAAGATTGCTGTTCAGTAGTTCTTTAAGGCTGGTGACTCCCGGGAGTTTCAGTTCGTACATCTGCTCGTGTTCGGAGAAGTTGAACAGGGAGATGATCTTTTCTTTCTTGCTGTTTCGCTCAAAGACGTAGATGCAGTTTGCCTCCTGGTGGCAGTCGATCCACTGGAAGCCGTCTGCCTCGTAATCCTTCTCCCAGAGAGCAGAGTGCTCAAGGTAAAGCTGGTTCAGGTCTTTCATGAAACGTGCAAATCCCTTATGGATCGGATAGTCGAGGAGCATCCAGTCCTGTTCACGCTTTTCATCCCATTCACGGAGCTGGCCGATCTCATTTCCCATGAAGTTCAGTTTCTTGCCAGGATGTGCATACATATACATGTATAGTGCGCGTGCCTGCGGGAATTTGTTGTCATAGTCGCCGCTCATTTTCTGCATGATCGTTGCCTTGCCGTGGACAACCTCATCGTGTGACAGCGGAAGCAGGAAACGTGCATCGTAGTAATACATCATGGAGAAAGTCAGTTTGTGATAATTGTCTGTACGATATTCCGGATCAGTACGGAAATAGTCCAGGGTATCGTTCATCCAGCCCATGTCCCATTTATAGTCAAATCCAAGACCACCCTGGGAAACCGGATCGGTAACTTTCGGGAAGGAAGTGGAATCTTCGGCTGCGAGGATCGCAGATGGGTGGAGATTCTTGAGTCCCTGGTTCATGTACTGAAGGAACTCTACCGCATTCAGGTTTACCCCACGAGCCGGGTCGCCCTGCCAGTAGATCGCGCGGCTGATCGCATCCATACGGATACCGTCCATGTGGAATTCACTCATCCAGTAATTGGCACAGGACTGCAGGAAACTTCTTGTTTCGCCGCGGGAATGCATAAAGTTGCAGCTTCCCCATTCGCTGACACCGACAGCAGAGTTCGGATACTCATAAAGCGCAGTTCCGTCATAATTTGCCAGACCGTAAGCGTCCACAGCGAAATGAACCGGAACAAAGTCCATCAGCACGCCGATGCCGTGTTTGTGGCAGGCATCCACGAAAGCCTTTAACTGGTCAGCAGTTCCGTATCTGGAAGTCGGACTGAAAAATCCTGTTGCCTGATATCCCCAGGATTCGTCACATGGATACTCATTCAGCGGCATGATCTCAAGATAGTTGTATCCGTTCTCAGTAAGATACGGGATCAGGATATCGATCATTTCCTCATAAGTATACCAGTCGTCGGTCTTGTCGGACGGCTTGCGGAAAGAACCGAAATGGATCTCATAGATGTTGAGCGGTTTTTTGCGGCAGTCGCTGCGGTTCTGCATCCATTTGGAGTCTTTGAATTTATATTTGGACATGTCACGGACGATGGAAGCACTGTTCGGACGAAGCTCCATGCCGAATCCATACGGGTCGCAGTGATCGACCGGATTGTCGTTGCGGTCATAGATACGGTATTTGTACATCTGTCCCGGCTTTGCCTCCGGGATATAGCATTCCCAGAAGTTGCCGTCATAAACTTTGTTCATCTCTGATTCCTGCCAGTCGTTGAATTCTCCGATCACAGCGATGCGGGAAGCAGATGGTGCGAAAGTGCGGAAAGTAACTCCTGTTTTTTCTGTATGTGCACCGAGGTACTGATAAGCGTCAAAAATTTTTCCTGTGTAAAATCCGTAAAAATCCATGCAGATTCTCCTTTGCATATAATAATTATGATTCGATAGTAATGGACAATAGTTGTTTTTTTAACTATACTATAAGAAGACAAGGAAGGGTTGTCCACCGACAATAAAAAAAGAAAGACGGATAAGCAACTTTTGAAAAAAACCGTCGGAAAAGGAAAAACATATGGATATCAGAATCGAAAAAACAGAGCGCGCGATCAAGAATGCTTTTCTGGAATTACGCTCCCGTAAACCACTTGGAAAGATCACAATAAAGGAACTGTGCAGTCTGGCTGCGATCAACAAATCAACCTTTTACAGCCATTATGAAGATATTTATGCACTGTCAGACAAAATGGAATCAGAAACGATCGTCTCTGTGCTGAAAAATATTTCCAGCCAGCAGGAGGAGCCGTTCAAGAATCCGGATGTATTTACAAGAAACCTTTACATGGCGCTGATCTCAAACAACACCCTGATCAATCTCTTGTTTTCCGGAACAGAAAAAGCCCGCCTCGGTGACTGTCTGGAGACTGAACTGAAACGTCTCATTTGTGAGAAATATCCAGATTATAAGGAGGACCCGCAGAGAGACATCATGCTTTCTTTCTGCATCCAGGGCTGTTTCCATGCATATCTGAACAATCAGGAAAAAGATGTCGCAACACTGGTCTCTGTCAGTGAGAGTATTGTACGTAAACTGGCTCCGATGTATCTGGAAAACAGCACAGAAGAAAACTGAAATACAATCTGAAAGAAGAAAAAACATGAAAAAATTAGTAATAGGAATCCTGGCGCATGTAGATGCCGGGAAGACGACTTTGTCTGAAAGACTCCTGTATCTATGCGGTGTGATCCGTCAGATCGGGCGCGTGGATCATGGAGATACCTTTCTGGATAATTATGAACTGGAAAAAGAGCGCGGAATCACGATCTTTTCCAAGCAGGCGATCCTTAAGACCGAGGATGTGGAAGTAACACTTTTGGACACTCCGGGGCATGTCGATTTTTCGGCTGAGATGGAGAGGACACTGCAGGTGCTGGACTATGCGATTCTTGTGATCAACGGCATGGACGGCGTGCAGAGCCATACGATGACGCTGTGGAGGCTCCTGGAAAGATATCAGATCCCGACATTTCTGTTCGTCAACAAGATGGATCAGAACGGAACGGATCATGATGCCCTTCTTGCTGATCTTAAGGCACATCTGCATGAAAACTGCGTGGATTTTGGAAAAATCCAGGAAAACGATGAAGAAAACACCCTAACTCCGGACCAGATGGAAAACATCGCGGTCTGTGACGAAACTCTTCTCGAAAAATATCTTGAGACAGGCAGCATCGAGGAAGAAGAGATTGCAGAACTGATCACACAGAGAAAGATTTTCCCGTGCTATTTTGGCTCCGCACTCAAAGAGGACGGTGTGGAGGATTTCTGGAATGGCGTGCAGAAATATACCAGAGAACCTAAACGACCGACAGAATTCGGTGCAAAGGTATTCAAGATCGCAAGAGATGAACAGGGAAACCGTCTGACTTACATGAAGATCACAGGCGGCTCTCTCAAAGCCAAAACCATGCTTTCCTCCCGGGCGAAAGGACAGGCTCTGCCGGGAGTAAGACAGCAGCAGGAGGACTGGGAAGAAAAAGCCGACCAGCTCCGCCTTTACTCAGGAGCCAAATATACAACGATCACAGAAGCAGAGGCAGGAACCATCTGTGCTGTGACAGGACTGACCAGAACCTATCCAGGTGAAGGACTTGGCATAGAAAACGAATCCGAGCTTCCTGTTCTGGAGCCGGTTTTGAACTATCAGATCCAGCTTCCGGATGACTGCGACCCGCACCAGATGCTGCAGAAATTACGACAGCTTGAGGAGGAAGAACCGGAACTTCACATTCTGTGGGACAGCCAGCTTGGCGAGATCCATGCACAGCTGATGGGAGAGGTACAGATCGAGATCCTCAAGAAACTGATCTGGGACCGTTTTCATGTGGCGGTAGAATTCGGAGCTGGAAGTATCGTCTACAAAGAAACAGTTGCAGAACCGGTAGAAGGGGTAGGGCATTTTGAGCCGCTTCGCCATTATGCGGAAGTCCACCTCCTGATCGAGCCGGGAGAACCGGGAAGCGGATGTCAGTTTTTTACCGCATGCAGTGAAGATGTGCTTGCAAGGAACTGGCAGCGTCTGATCCTCACACATCTGGAGGAGAAGGAACACATCGGTGTGCTGACAGGTTCTCCGCTTACGGATGTGCAGATCACCCTCCTGACAGGGCGTGCCCATGCGAAACATACAGAGGGCGGGGATTTCCGCCAGGCAACTTACCGTGCTGTCCGTCAGGGACTTCGCAAAGCAAAAAATATCCTTCTGGAACCATACTATGAATTCCGTCTTGAAGTGCCTGCCGAGATGATCGGAAGAGCACTGGCAGATGTCCAGAAGATGCAGGGGAGCTTCGAATCACCGGATACAGACGGAACAACCGCAGTCCTAAAAGGAACAGCAGCCGTTTCCCAGATGCGCGATTACCAGAAAGAGGTCGTTGCATACACACACGGAACAGGAAAACTTTTCTGCACACTCAAGGGCTATGCACCGTGCAAAAACCAGGAAGAGATCGTACAGAATGTTGCCTACGATCCGGAAAGCGATCTGGAAAATCCGACAGGTTCCGTTTTTTGTGCACATGGCGCAGGTTTTGTCGTACCATGGGATCAGGTCGAGGATTACATGCATCTGAACAGCGGAGTGGAACTTAACGGCCTGGACAGCGAAACCTGGTATGATGATGTGGATTATGCGGAAAATCCGGGTACAGCGGTGGATAATCCAAACATTTCCAGAAACACAAGTGGAAAAAACGGCAAATTTTCCTACAGCGGAAGTTATGATGAGGAGGAAGAGCTGCAGGCAATTTTTGAGAGGACATTTGGTCCGGTCAAACGCGACCGTGCCGCTTTCCAGAAAAAGACGGTTCATTCGTCAGCACCGACCGTCCGCTATCGACAGGGAAAACCACGCAAGGAAGAATATCTCCTTGTCGATGGATACAACATTATTTTTTCCTGGGAAGAACTGAATGAGCTGGCGAAAGAAAACATCCACGCAGCCTGCGATAAGCTGATGGATATTTTGAGCAATTATCAGGGCTACCGTAAATGCACGCTGATCCTTGTATTTGATGCTTACAAGGTGGAAGGACATATGGAAGAAGTCCTCACCTATCATAATATTTATGTAGTATACACCAAGGAAGCCGAGACAGCAGATCAGTATATCGAGAAGACGGTCCACCGGATCGGCAGACAGTATCAGGTAACCGTAGCGACTTCTGATGGTCTGGAGCAGGTCATCATCATGGGACAGGGCGCACACAGGATTTCCGCACAGGGACTCAAAAAAGAGATCGAAGATACGGAAAAAAATGCGCGTGCAGAGTGGCATCAGCAGCGCCGGAGCAGCAAGACCTATCTCTTTGACAACATGTCAGAAGAACTGCAGGCGCAGATGGAAAAAATCCGGTTAGGTGAGGCAGGCGAAGAATAAAAAATGATATATTTATATAGAAGAAACAAAACAGGAATCTGCATTGACCGCGTATATGGACACGACGGGATCGTGGAACTGCCGGAAACTCTGGAAGGATTTCCTGTGACAGAACTGGGAGCATATATTTTTTCTGACCATATAGACCGGGGCGACTTGGAAAAGTGCAGGATGAGTGGGAAATTCTGTACAGAGGACGGACTGGAAGTGCAGGATGAAGAAGGAATGCCGGAGATGTCCGGAAATGCGGTGCAGGAACTGATTCTTCCGTCAAAACTCAGAAAAGTAGGAAGATATGCTTTTTACAATTGTTTTCACTTGAAAAAGTTAAGTTTCGGCGGTGATCTGCGGGATGTCGGTGTCGGTGCAATGACCGGCTGCCACAAGATCGAGCGGGTCACTGTAAAAACAGACGAGAACGGTGATTCCTGCCTGAGAGATATCCTGACAGAACTGCCGGAGACTCTGAGAGTCGATATGGACAAAAATGGTGAACAGGGGCGTTTCTGGTTTCCGGAATTTTTTGAGGAAGGCGTAGAAAACACACCGGCGCGAATCATCGAAAATCATGTGCACGGAAGCGGGATCCGTTACCGAAACAGCTTCCTTCACAAGAAACTCAACATACTGGAATACGACAAGCTTTTTCCCTATGCGGAAGCGTGGGAGGAGGAGTCAATCGTTCTGAAACTGGTACTGGACCGTATCCTCTACCCGATGGATCTGACAGAGACAGCGGAAGAAAAATACATCCAGTATCTCAGAGAACACGGAGAGCGTGCGGTCAGTATCCTTGGCGAAGAAAAAGAATACGCAGCAATGCGGACGATCCTCACAAAGATCACTCCGGACAGGACAGAGACAGAAAAAATGCTCGAGCGTGCACAGAGATCAGGAGATTCCAGATGGGTCAGTATCCTCATGGACACGCTCGCAGGCCATGGAAGGAAGAAGAGAAAGGCATTTGAACTGTGAACAGAGAAGAAAAAAACAAATTTGGAAATTTTGTTCATGAGCAGCGCAAAAAAGAAGAAGAGGTACTGGAGATCTGCCAGGATATTTTTGCAAATTCCAGAAATGAACTGGCGGTTTCCATGCGTTATTTCCAGAGCGCTCTCAGTGCATTAAAGATAGTGCCGTCAGGCGAGACACAGGTGCTGGGCACGGACGGGAAACTTCTCTATGTGTCCCCACAGTGGCTGCTTCCGATGTTTATGCAGAACAAAGTAGTGATCAACAGGCTGTATCTCCACGAACTTCTGCACTGTCTTTTCTGCCATCTGTGGAGCAGAAAGGAACGGGAGTGGAGAATCTGGGATCTGGCAGCAGATATCGCGGTGGAAAATATTCTGGATGAACTTTATCAGAAGGCAGTTTACATCCGCCCGAACAGTTTCCGAAGAGAAAAATATCAGCAGTGGAAAACAGAACACAAAGTTCTGACTGCGGAGATCCTGTATTATGATCTCCTGAAATGCGAGGAAGAAGAAATCGCCCGGCTGGAACAGGAATTCCGCAAGGACGACCACCATTTCTGGTACACGCCGAACAGTCGAAGCGGGATGGCAGACCGCCAGAAGAAATGGGAAGAGATGCGGCGCAAGATGCAGACGGAGATGGAGCTTTTTTCAAAGGAAGCAGCAGGGGATTCGCCGAGACTTGTGGAGCATCTGCAGGCAGAAAACAGAAAACGGTATGATTACCGGGAGTTCCTTCGGAAGTTTTCTGTCCTGAAAGAAGAGATGCAGGTGGATATGGATTCTTTTGACCCGATCTACTATCATTTTGGGATGGAAACTTACGGGAATATGCCGCTGATCGAGCCGCTGGAAACAAAAGAGATGAAAAAAATCGAAGATTTTGTCATCGTGATCGACACTTCCATGTCCTGTAATGGAAGCCTGATCCGCAGGTTTCTGGAGGAAACGTACAGTGTACTTGCAGAGTCGGAGAGTTTTTTCCGAAAGATCCAGGTGCACATCATTCAGTGTGACGAAAAGATCCAGGACGATCAGGTGATCCATAACCAGAAAGAGATGGAAGCGTATCTTGAGGATTTTAATGTAAGAGGGTTCGGCGGAACGGATTTCCGTCCGGCATTTACGTATGTGGAGCATTTGATCAAAATGGGAGCATTTCAGAGACTTCGGGGACTTCTGTATTTCACCGACGGATATGGGACTTTTCCGGCAAAGATGCCGCCTTATGATACCGCGTTTGTTTTTATGAAGGATGATTACAGGGATGTGGATGTGCCGCCGTGGGCGATCAAACTCATTCTGGATACACAGGCACTAGAGAGGAAAGAAGATTATTATGAATATTAAACAGGCAAAACAGGAAGTTGTGGATACGGTCGAAGCGTATCTTATGAAAGACGAGTATGGAGAATATGTGATCCCGAGCGTTCATCAGAGGCCGGTGCTTCTCCTTGGTGCACCGGGAATCGGAAAGACGCAGATCATGGAGCAGGCGGCGCGTGAATGCGGCGTGGCACTGGTGGCGTACACGATCACACACCACACCAGACAGAGTGCGATCGGACTTCCGTTTATTTCGAAGAAGGAATACGGCGGCAGGGAATACTCGGCGACAGAATATACGATGAGCGAGATCGTTGCAAGTATTTATAACCGTATGAGTGAGACGGGTCTCAGCGAGGGAATCCTTTTTATTGATGAGATCAACTGTGTTTCTGAGACACTGGCTCCGGCGATGCTGCAGTTTCTCCAGTGCAAGAGTTTCGGAAACCATGAGATCCCGAAGGGATGGGTGATCGTGGCAGCAGGAAACCCGCCGGAATACAACAAATCTGTCCGCGAGTTCGACGTTGTCACCCTGGACCGTGTCAAAAAGATCCTCGTAGAGCCGGACTATCAGACCTGGCGGGAGTACGCATACAAAGAAAACATGCATCCGGCGATCCTTTCTTATCTGGAACTTCGAAACAACTGTTTCTACCAGATGGAGACAACGATTGACGGCAAACAGTTTGCGACTCCGCGAGGATGGGAAGATCTTTCCAGGATGATGGAAGTCTACGAGCGTCTTGGAAAAAACATCACAGCGGATCTTGTGGGGCAGTATATCCAGCATGAGCGTATCTCACAGGAATTTGCAGAATATTACGAACTGTATCAAAAATACCAACAGGATTACCAGATCACAGAGATCCTTCAGGGCAAAAATTCCGAAGTGATGGTCAGGAAAGTTTCCCACGCATCCTTCGATGAAAGAGTGAGTGTTGTAAACCTTCTGTTCTCCGGCACAAGACAGGCGGTACGAAAAGTTATGCTTCAGGAAGAAGTACTGGAAAAAGTGTTCGAGGTGCTGAAAGCCCTGAAAGAAAACCTGTCATCCGGAAATCTCGCGCAGAGACTGGAAGACTACATCTTTGATCTCAAAAACACCCGAGAGAAGAAGCAGAAAGAAGGACTTCTGGAACGAAGAGAAGACCTCTGCATCCGCCAGGCAGTCACACTTCTGGAAGATTACGCGAAACTTCTGAAACAGCACAGCGAGGTTCGGGGAGAAGATGCATTTGATCTCGTCCGGGAAGCATTTGGGGAAGAAAGAGCTTCCTGGGAAGACGAATGGGATCAGGCAGGAAATACACTGGAATATGCGTTTGATTTCATGGAGGCGGCTTTCTATAACAGCCAGGAAATGGTTATGTTTGTCTCAGGGATCAATACCGATTTCTACTGTGTACGTTTCCTGGAAACTTATGAATGTGAGAGATACGTACGTTACAACAGAGATCTGCTGTTCGAAGATGTGAGCCAGCAGATCCGAAGGAGAATTGAAGAACTTTAAGAGGAGCGTTATTAAATGAAGAAACAAAGGAAAATCTACACCTTTTTACTTTCGCTGCTTCTGGCGTTTTCGCTTCTGCTTCCGGGCAGTATCGTTCCGGTGGAAGCAGCAGGCGGCGACATGGCGGTGCACTTTATTGATGTAGGGCAGGGACTGGCGATCCTCGTGCAGTCGGGCGGAGAAAATCTTCTCTATGATGGTGGAAACCGTTCTCATGCAGATGAGGTGGTTCAGTATCTTAAAAATCAGGAAGTAGAGACGATCGATTACATGATCTCCTCTCACTATGATGAGGATCATCTGGGAGGACTTGTCAAATGCCTTGATAATTTTGAGGTGGATCATGTTCTGGGTTCCGACTATGTGCACACATCGGACCTTTTTAATACGTTTATGAATACGGCGACAGCGAATGCGATCACTGTCGAATATCCGGCTGTCGGTGATACTTATGAATTTGGGACCGGCAGTTTCACGGTCATGGCACCTTCCGGAATCTCCAAGAACAGCAATGACAACTCTGTTGTGATCCGTCTTGTCAATGGTGACAACAGCTTTATGTTCATGGGAGATGCGGAGGAGACAAGTGAGCAGGATATGATCAGTACAGGAATGAACCTGGACTGTGATGTGCTCTGTCTCGGTCATCATGGTTCTGCATCTTCTACTTCATGGGATCTTCTGGAAGCATCGACTCCATCCTGGGCAGTGGTAAGCTGCGGCAAAGGTAATTCCTACGGTCATCCGACTGCGGAGACAATGGGAAAACTTTCCGACATGGATATCCCGGTATTTCGTACCGATGACCAGGGAACCGTGATCGCAGTTTCTGATGGAAGTACGATCAGCTGGAACCAGGAACCGTGCAACGATTACAGTTCCGGAGATGAGAGTACTGGCAGCAGTTCAGGTTCTTCTGATGCAAGTACAGGTTCAGGTGTGCGTTATTCTGGCTGGTCAGACAGCTCACAGATTTCGGACAACAGCACCGAGAATGCAGACACGACTGACACCCAGGGAGCCATGGTCTGGATCTCTGCAACAGGAAGCAAATATCACAGCATTCCAAACTGCGGAAATATGAACCCGGACAATGCAAGACAGGAAAGTGAATCACAGGCACTCAGTGAAGGTTATGAAGCCTGCAAAAAATGCTGGTAAAAACGAGAATCAGATTTCCTGATAAAAATCCCGTACATAGTGCATAAACTGGCGCACATGCGGTTTCAGGATCCGGTTTTTGCTGTAAACAATGTAAAAACTTCTTTTATGAACAGATTCTTCTAATGGAAACAGAAGGATCTGTTTTGTTTTTTCCAGATCTACGGCAGAACGGGCAGAGAGGATTGAGATGCCAAGTCCGTTGACGATAGATTTCTTGATGCTTTCCAGATCGTTCATTCGGGCGATCACATTGAGGTCAGAAGGCGTGATGCCGATCTTTTCCAGAAAAAGATCCATCTCTTTCTTGGTGCCGGAGCCTTTTTCACGGATGATGATCGGATCTTCCAGAAACTGTTTGAAATCGATAGGATCTTCCTTGAATTTCAGGTAGTGTTCTGTGACAGGCGTGGCGATCACAAGAGTATCCTGGCAGAACGGGATAAAGACACAGCTTTCATCTCCGGTGTTCTGCCCGACGAGTGCGAGGTCGACGATTCCATCGAGGACACGGTGGATAGCTCCTTCGCTGTCTGTCTGAATGGAATGAAAATAAATATCCGGGTGCGTGCCTCCAAAACCTGCGAGCAGTTCCGGCAACAGATAAGAGGAAGGAATCGTGGAGGCTGCAAGGTCGATCATGTGCTTCTGCGCCCCTGTGAAGTTGTCGAGAAGGTTGTTGCGGATCTCAAGCATCCGGACTGCACTGTCGTAGAGCTGGTAGCCTCTGGTGGTAATGGTGGTCTTTTTTGTCGTGCGGATGATGAGTTTGGAGTGAAGCTCTTCTTCGAGGGAGCGGATGTGTGCGCTGATGGTTGGCTGTGTCAGATAAAGTCGTCTGGCAGCTTCGGAGAAACTGCCGTAATCGACGACGGCGACAAAGGCTTCTAACTGTTTGAATTCCATAAATCAAAAATCTCCTGAAAAGTGAATCTTCTAAATAATACGATAATGATACGCTTATTGTGAAATCCCTGTGATCTCTGCAAGTGCATGAAGGGCAGTGTCCACTTCTTCCGGGGTATTTTCCGGACCAAAGGAGAAGCGGAGCGTACCGGCAGGATATGTGCCGAGGGTTTTGTGCGCACTTGGGGCACAGTGGAGACCGACGCGGGACATGATCCCGTAAGTATCGTCCAGTTCAAAGGCGGCACGAGCCATATCCACTTCAAGTGTCTGGATCGAGACGACGGCACAGCGGTTCTGGGTGTCTTTGTGTCCGATCACGCGAAGGCTGGCCTCAGCCGGGTCGAGGGTGAGGATTCCGTCAATGAATTGTTTCGTCAGCGTGAGTTCATGCTGGAAAGCCAGATCCATTGAACTGTTCTCCAGATCATCAAGCGCGGCGTGAAGACCGAGGATCCCGGGGATGTTCGGCGTTCCCGGCTCGAAGCGGTCCGGGAGGAAATCAGGGACTTCTTCAGTATGGGAAATACTTCCGGTGCCGCCACTTAAGAGGGGTTCGATCTGAGAAGCAAGCTCGCTGCGGATCAGGAAACCGCCGATCCCCTGTGGTCCACGGAGTCCTTTGTGCCCGGTGAAAGCGAGCGCATCAAGCTTTAATTCTTCCATATCGATCGGAAGTGTACCGGCAGTCTGCGCACTGTCCAGGACAAAAAGCAGCCCATGTTTCTGGCAGAAGGTGCTGATCTCCTTAAGCGGCATGATGGTTCCGCATACATTGGAAGCGTGGAGACAGACGAGAAGTCTGGTATTTGGTTTCACGAGCGCATCTGCTTCTGAGAGAATCAGATTTCCTTCATGATCGCACGGAATCCTGTCAAAAGTCACTCCCTGTCTCTGAAGCTGCACAAGCGGGCGCATTACTGCATTGTGCTCCATCGAAGTGACCAGCACATGGTCGCCTGGTTTCAGGATCCCCTTGAGGAGAATATTAAGGCTCATAGTGATGTTCTGGGTGAAAATCACATTTTTGCCCCTGCCGGATGTGAAATGGAAAAACCGGCGAAGCTGTTCTCTTGTCTCAAAGATCTGTTCTTCTACGGAATAGGCAGCCTGATACCCGCCGCGTCCGACATTGACCGCACAGCCGGAGAGATACTGATAAACAGCATCAGACACAGAAGGAGCCTTCGGAAAAGAAGTGCTTGCCTGATCCAGATATATTTTTTTCATAAAATTACCTCACGTACTTTTATTAGATCATAATTCTGAGTATATCATAATTTATAAATATTATCTATAAGTAGATATAAAATACGACTATATTTAATTGGTGAAAAATGCTCAACAATGGTATGATAATACAAAGAAAATATGCTGATACCAAAATCTTTCAGCATTGAGGGAAAGGGAGGTTATTCACTAATGAAAAAAGAAAAAACAACAATTGTTGTAGCTGGCGTGATCATCGGTGTGATCGCAGCCATGCTGGTATTCTTTGGAAATCCGGCAAATATGGGATTCTGTATTGCCTGCTTCCTCCGTGATACCACAGGTGCGCTCGGACTTCATTCCGCAGCAGCCGTACAGTACATCCGTCCGGAGATCATCGGACTTGTGCTGGGTGCATGTATCGTGTCACTGATCACCAAAGAGTTCCGTCCAAGAGGCGGTTCTGCACCGGTGACAAGATTTGTCCTGGGTGCTTTTGTTATGATCGGATGTCTGATGTTCCTTGGCTGTCCGTTCCGTATGATCCTGCGTCTGGCAGGCGGTGACGGAAATGCCATCTTCGGCCTGGTTGGTTTCGCGGCAGGTATCCTGACAGGAACATTCTTCCTCAAGAAAGGATACACTCTGAAGCGTTCCTACAAGATGCCGAAACTTGAGGGAAGTATTTTCCCTGCAGTTCAGATCGTGATGCTGATCCTTCTTGTGGCAGCACCGGCATTTATCCATTTCACAGAGCCGGACGGCGGCCCTGGAGCAAAGCATGCGGCAATCCTGATCTCACTGGCAGCAGGGGTGATCGTTGGTATCCTTGCACAGAGAACCCGTCTCTGCATGGTCGGCGGAATCCGTGATGCAGTTCTGTTTGGCGAGTTCAAGCTTCTGTTTGGTTTTGTTGCGATCCTTGTCAGTGCATTGATCGTAAATGTGGCACTTGGATATTTCCATCCGGGATTTGCCGGTCAGCCGATCGCACATACAGATGGTTTGTGGAATGCACTTGGCATGTATCTTGCAGGTTTTGGCTGTATCCTTCTCGGTGGCTGCCCGATGCGCCAGCTCATTCTCTCCGGTGAGGGAAATACCGACTCTGTGGTAACTGTTCTCGGCCTGATGGCAGGAGCTGCTTTTGCCCACAACTTCGGTCTGGCATCTTCAGCAGATGGCCCGACAGCAAACGGCAAGATCGCAGTTGTGATCGGTATCATTGTTGTAGCAGTGATCGGCGTGGTCAATTCCAGGCGAAAAGAAGCCTGAAAGGAGATAAAATATGAAAAGAGTAGATGCAAGAGGACTGTCCTGCCCGGAACCAGTCATCCAGACAAAAAATGCCATGGCGTCCAGAGAAGCTCAGTATGAAGTTCTGGTAGACAATGTGGTGGCAAAAGAAAATGTCTCCCGTTTTGCGATCCATCAGGGCTATCAGGTCGAGGTGGAAGAACAGGGCGATGATTTCCTGCTCAGGATAAAGAAATGATGAAATATATAGCGACGTTTTATTCTCATTATGGTGCGATCCAGTACCGGAAGAACTGTGAGAAGATGGATCTGGAGGCGGTTGTCATGCCGGTTCCCAGAGACTTGAGTTCTTCCTGCGGAACCTGTGTGCGCTTCGAGGCAGAAGGGGAATTCCCGGAGCGAAACGAAGAAGTGGAACAGATCGTCCGGATCGAAGATTCAGGATATGTGCGTATCTATCATGCAGATGAAGAATAAAAAATATTAAGAGGAGCTTTCGGGCTTCTCTTTTTTTGACGTGAGATTGTACGAAAATGTAAATTCGTGTATACTAGGGATAAAATAAAAACCGCATCAGGTTTAGAGATGCGGCACAGAATCAGGAGTGACAAAAATGAGAGAAAAACTGACAAAAAGAGATGTAGAAAAAATAGAAGAAGAGATCGAGCACCGTAAGCTGGTTATCCGAAAGGAAGCCATCGAGGCGGTCAAGGAAGCGCGTGCGCAGGGCGACCTGAGTGAGAACTTTGAATACTACGCTGCAAAGAAACACAAGAACCAGAACGAGAGCAGAATCCGTTACCTGGAGAGAATGCTCAAGACAGCAGAAGTCGTAGAGGATACTTCCAGGTCAGATGAAGTAGGCATGGACGATATCGTAGAAGTCGAATTCGAGGAAGACGGCGAAGTGGAGAAATACAAACTCGTCACTTCGATCCGTGGAAATTCGATGGAAAACCGTGTCAGCATCGAATCCCCGATCGGCAAAGCCCTCAAGGGACACCGCGTCGGAGACAGAGTCAAAGTACAGGTAAACGAAAACGTAAGCTACTATCTGCACATCCGCTCTATCGACAAAACAGGAGACGAAGGAGAGGATATCCGAAGCTTCTGACAGAAAAAATCCGCCAAAAAGAGCCTTTTTTCTGTGAAATTCGATTTTACAAAGATTTAACATAAAACTGGTGAGAACTTTACACGATGTCAATATGATGAAACCATATTAAATCTGAGCAAAGGAGAACATTATGGATTTTTTCAGCATATTAACATTGTTGGGCGGTCTTGCCATGTTTTTGTATGGAATGCAGGTTATGGGCGATGGTCTGGCAAAGGTATCAGGAGGTAAACTGGAGCAGATCCTGGAAAACTTAACTTCCAGCAAATGGAAAGCAGTACTTCTCGGAATGTGCGTGACAGCAGTCATCCAGTCCTCATCTGCAACAACTGTCATGGTAGTCGGATTTGTAAACTCAGGAATCATGAAACTGACACAGGCAGTCGGCATCATCATGGGTGCGAATATCGGAACTACCATTACTTCCTGGCTTCTGAGCCTTACAGGAATTGAGAGCAGCAACTTTTTTATCAGCCTTCTGAAACCGAGTTCTTTTTCACCGGTCCTGGCACTGGTCGGAATCAGCCTTCTGACTTTTACCAAAAGCTCCCGTAAGAAAGATATCGGAACCATCCTTCTGGGATTCGCAGTGCTGATGTTTGGTATGGAATCTATGAGCGGCGCAGTAAAACCTCTGGCAGATGTACCGGAATTTACAGGTCTTCTCCTTAAATTCTCCAATCCGGTAGCAGGAATCCTTGCAGGTACGATCCTGACTGCGATCATTCAGTCTTCCTCCGCATCTGTCGGTATCCTTCAGGCACTCTGTATGACAGGTGCAGTTCCATTCAGCTCTGCATTCCCGATCATCATGGGACAGAACATCGGTACCTGTGTGACCGCACTTCTGTCTGCGATCGGCGCAAACAAGAATGCCAAGAGAGCAGCAATGATCCATCTGTACTTTAACCTGATCGGAACGATTGTGTTCATGTCACTGTTTTATCTTATCAATACTGCTGTGCATTTTCCATTTATGACACAGATGGCGACACCGGCAACGATCGCGATCACGCACAGTGTCTTCAATATCACAGCGACACTTGTATGGCTGCCATTCTCCAATCTTCTTGTGAAACTTGCCTGTCTTACCATCCGTGATGACAAGTCCGATGAAGTCAGCAAGGAAGATCAGGAGTTCATGATCCTCGAATCCAGATTTCTGGAAAAACCGGCTTTTGCCGTAGAACAGGGAAGAAATGCAGCAAAACATATGGAACGCGATTCCCGCAGGGCTCTGGATATCTCTCTTGGACTGCTTCGCGACTATCAGGAAGAACAGGCAGAACGAGTTCAGAAGATCGAGTCAAAAGTAGACCGCTATGAGGATGAACTGGGAACTTATCTGGTGAAACTGAATAACAAAGACCTCTCCGAAAAGGACAGCCACAGCGTTTCCATCATGCTTCACTGCATCGGTGATTTCGAGCGTATCTCAGATCATGCGGTAAATATTATGGAATCCGCAAGAGAGCTTCACGAAAAGAATCTCAGTTTCTCGCCGGAGGCCAGAACGGAACTTCAGGTTCTGGTCAGTGTAGTCGGCAGGATCGTAGATACTGCATATGACGTATTCGACAAGCAGGATATGAACCTCACCCGTGATGTAGAGCCTCTGGAAGAAATGGTGGATGAGCTGAGCAGGGAGATGAAACGTCGCCATGTCAACCGTCTGCGTTCCGGAGAATGTACGATCGAGATGGGATTTATCCTCACAGACCTGCTCACCAGTCTGGAACGTATCGCAGACCATTGTTCCAACATCAGCGTCTGCGTAACACAGGTAAGAGAGAATCTTTATGATACACACAGTCATCTGGAGAGCCTCAAAAACGAACCAGATGAAGGCTATTACAATCGTCTGGAAGAACTGCAGAGAGAGTATGTACTTCCGTAAAAGCTACACACAGTAACGGCAGATTCCGGACAGAAAGGGAAATAACAGTTACAACAGAATGATCTATTGTGTAGAAGATGAAAGAAATATCAGAGAGCTTTTGATTTATACCCTGGAAACGACAGGATTTTCAGCAAAGGGTGTGTCGAATGGGAAAGAACTCCGGGCACTTCTTAAAGAAGAACTCCCGGATCTTATCCTTCTGGACATCATGCTTCCGGGGGAAGACGGATACAGCATTCTCGAACGGCTCAAAGCTTCACAGGAGACCAAAAATATCCCGGTGATCATGGTCACGGCAAAAGAAGCCGAATTTGACAAGGTCCGCGGGCTGGAAGCAGGAGCCGATGATTATATCACAAAACCTTTTGGAATGATGGAATTTGTCGCCAGAGTAAAGGCGGTCCTGCGCCGCTGTTCCAGACAGGAGGACGACAAAGAACTGAAATGTCAGGATCTGACACTGTCTGTCGGAAAGCACAAAGTCTGCTGGAAGGGTGAAAAGATCGAACTGACACGTAAGGAATTTGAACTTCTTCAGTATCTGATGGAAAACAAGGGACTGGTCATGACGAGAAATCAGATCCTCTGCCATGTATGGGGATATGATTTTGACGGTGAGACGAGGACAGTCGATGTACATGTCCGTACCCTGAGACAGAAGCTTGGGGAAGCCGGAAATCTGGTCGAGACGGTTCGAGGCGTAGGCTACCGGATCGGAGCATAAAAATGAGAAAAAAGATATTAAACCATACCTGTCTGCTCGTAGTCCTGTCAGTGCTTATGACATTCCTTGCAGCGAGTCTGGTCATGTACAGCAAGTATAATGAAGATCTGAAGCAGAGCGTCCGGGACAGTACAAAATACATCCAGGACAGCGTAGAAAAGATGGGCGAATCCTATCTGGACAAGGATCTTGGCAAAGCTTCCGCTGCCCGTATCACACTTTTGGACAGTGAAGGAAATGTTTTGTTTGATTCACTGGAAGATCCGACGGAGCTTGCCAATCACAGCAACCGTCCGGAATTTATTCAGGCAGAAAAAGAAGGCTATGCGGAGACTCTGCGTTATTCAGAGACACTTTCAAAGCAGAATTTTTACTGTGCGGTGAAACTTTCCAATGGAGATATCCTCCGTGTGGGAAGAACGACAGACAGTGTCTTTTCGACAATGGTCTCCAGTTCGGCACTTTTTGGTGCGCTTTTGCTTCTGATTCTGGTGCTGGCATTTATCCTTGTCCGGAAACAGACACAGGACCTGATCGAGCCGATCAATACACTGGATCTGGAACATCCGCTTGGAGAAGTCCGCTATGAGGAACTGCGACCTCTTCTGGAGCGTGTAGATGAGCAGAACCACCAGATCGCGAAACAGATGGAAGAGCTCAAGGAGGCAGAGGCTGTCCGCAGGGAATTTTCTGCGAATGTTTCTCACGAGCTTAAGACACCGTTGATGTCGATCTCCGGTTATGCGGAGCTGATGATGAACGGGATGGTTCCGGGAGACAAGATACAGGAGTTTTCCGGAAGGATCTACCACGAGGCAAGCCGTTTAAGTACATTGGTGACAGATATCATCCAGTTGTCGAGGCTGGATGAGAAGGATAGCGATATGCCATTTGAGCCGGTGGATCTGTATGAGCTGTCAGAGGATATCGTCCTTCATCTGGACAGTGCAGCATCAAAGAAGAATATTCAGTTACAGCTTGAGGGAGCGTCAGTTTTCGTCGAGGGTGTGCGTCAGGTCCTCTATGAGATGCTGTACAATATTGCGGACAATGCAGTGCGCTATACGAATAAAGATGGAATCGTAAAGATCTTTGTAGGGCAGAGAGGAAGCCATCCGTACTATCGCGTGGAGGACAACGGAATCGGCATTCCGAAAGAGGAACAGAAGAGGATCTTTGAACGATTCTACAGAGTGGATAAGAGTCATTCCCGGGAAACCGGTGGAACGGGGCTTGGACTTTCGATTGTAAAGCACGGCGCGATCCTTCATAACGCAGAGATCGTTCTGGACAGCGAACCAGGGCAGGGCACAAAAATGGAGCTGGTCTTTTGACAGACTGGCTCCATTTTTGTGCGTTGTAAAAGAAATAAATTTGAAGGCGAAATCAAAGATCCATCTCGGAGAGAGCTGCTTCATCGGCGATGATCGTGCAGTCCGGATGGAACTGAAGAATAGATCCGGGAACTTCTGGTGTGACAGGTCCCTGGATCACCTGTTTCAGGATCGCGGCCTTATCCTTGCCGCTGACAAGAACGATCAGCTTACGGCAGCGCATGATGGTTCCGATCCCCATAGTGTATGCCTGACGAGGAACATCTTCTTCGCTGGCAAAGAAACGCTTATTTGCCTGGATCGTTGTTTCAGTGAGGTCAACACAGTGTGTCTCATCTTCAAAATGGTCGGATGGTTCGTTGAAGCCAATGTGACCGTCGTGGCCGAGACCAAGAAGCTGGATGTCAGCCGGTCCGACGCGGTGGATCAGTTCGTTGTAGGCCTGGCAGCACTTTTCGCTGTCAGTTTCCGTACCGTCTGGAACATAAGTATTGTCATAAGAAATGTTCACGCGGTGAAAAAGATGCGTATTCATGAAATAACGATAGCTCTGTTCATGGGAACCTGGAAGTCCCTTATATTCATCAAGATTTACAGTGGTGATCTGTGAAAAATCCAGGTCGCCGTCCTGGTACATTTCTACAAGGCGGTCATAAGTGCCGATCGGTGAAGAGCCGGTGGCCAGACCAAGAACACTGTCTGGTTTCAGAGTGATCTGGGCTGCGATGAGATTGGCAGCTTTGCGGCTGAGTTCCTGATAATTCTTTACTTTGCAGATCTGCATGGTAAGTCCTCCCCGTCCAATTAAGGACAATTGTATTTTTATATAGTTTTTACCTTCATAAATATTAATTCTGACGCTGTGGGCGTTCAGACAGTGCCTTGATAGAAGTGGCGTATTCTGTCGGTGTCATTCCGGACAGTTTCTTGAACTGTCTGGAAAAATAATGGATCGAAGAATAACTCAGGAAATCGGAAATCTGCGTGAAATTCATTTCGTTTTCCCGGATGAGCTGTTTGGCAAAGTCGATCTTCATCCGTGAGAAAAATTCGATCACACCACACTGATATTCTTCGCGAAAAAGTTTCTGCAGCTGTGAGCGCCCGATCATATTGTTCCTTGAGATATCCTGGATCGTCAGGGTTTCCCGGACATGCTGTTCCAGGTAGTGGATGATCTTGCGGCAGGTATCAGAAGTTGTCTGGCAGGGATCGTAGATCCCGGCAGAAGCGGAATAATGTGCGATCGTATAACGCCGGATCACGTGGATCAGAAGCTCCTCAAGGTAAAGTGTCAGAAGCTGCTGGGAACCGAAGGAAATCTCAGGTTTCTTGATCATCTGCTCCAGATAAGGATCGTCCAGAGGTGTTTCAAAACAGTTCCGCGCCTCTGCGATGATGCGTCCGAGGATGCTCCGCTCTGTTTCTGAAAAAGTGAGTATCTTATTTTCAAAAAATTCCATGCACGGCGAATCACAGGAAAATGAGATCACGATGATGCTTGGAGCGGTTTTTCCTGTAGCTTTCAGTGTGTGAAATTCATTTGGGCGGTGAAAGATGACCTGACCACGGGAGAGGGTGTGGCATCCATTGTCTGTAACAACCTCGGCAGCACCGGTGTCCACGCATTGAAATTCCCAGAAGTCGTGGCGTTCGCCGTCAAAATGAAAATCATTCTGATATTCGTAGTAATGGATCGTGTAAATGCTTTTTATGAAAAGTTCCTGGTCCAATGAGACACTCTGATAAGCCACGGGAAGACCTCCTTCATCAGATGGTATTCAGCATTTATAATATTGTTCGATGGTTTTATACTAATAAATTTGTGTGAAATAGTCAAATGATAATCACAATAATATAAAAATATAACCTTATCGTGCAAATACTATTGAGAAAAAAACGCTCATATTAGATAATGGTTATCAAAGTTGAAACTTATTTATATTGTCATATCGGGATTAGTGGTGTACGATTAAAAGCAAAGAAAAAGTGGATCACAAAGATCCGATTAAACAGAAGTATGAGGAGGACACAATGATGAAAAAACCGGTTTTGGTAGTTATGGCAGCAGGAATGGGAAGCCGCTATGGCGGTCTGAAACAGATCGATCCAATTGACAAAGAAGGTCATATTATCATGGACTTTTCCATTTATGATGCAGTAAGAGCTGGCTTTGAGAAAGTCGTATTTATTATAAAGAGAGAAAATGAACAGGCATTCCGTGAGGCAATCGGGGATCGTCTGAGCAAACAGATCGAAGTAGCGTATGTTTTCCAGGAACTGACCAATCTTCCGGAAGGTTATGCAGTCCCGGAAGGAAGAGTGAAACCGTGGGGAACCGGCCATGCAGTCTTAAGCTGTATCGATGAGATCGATGGACCTTTTGCTGTTATCAATGCAGATGATTACTATGGTGTACATGCATTCAAGATGGCATATGATTTCCTGACTTCTGAGCAGGAAGAAGGAGATGTTTACCGTTACATGATGGTAGGATACCGCCTTGAGAATACCCTTACAGAGAATGGTCATGTTGCCAGAGGTGTCTGTGTGACAGATGAGGAAGGTCATCTGATCAAGATCAATGAGCGTACCCATATCGAGAAACATGACGGCGGTACAGCATACACAGAGGATGACGGCAAGACATGGACCATGCTTCCGGAGGGCAGCATCGTTTCCATGAATATGTGGGGATTCTCAAACAGCATTTTGAAGGAACTTAAAGAACGTTTTAAACCATTTCTGGATGATGCGATCAAGAATAATCCGATGAAGGGAGAATATTTCCTTCCATTTGTTGTTGACGAACTTCTTCAGGAGCACAAAGCAACTGTCAAAGTTCTCAAGTCCGAGGATAAATGGTACGGAGTTACTTACAAAGAAGATAAACCAATGGTAATGGCTGCAGTTCAGAACCTGAAAGATCAGGGGCTGTATCCGCAGAATTTATGGGAGGAAGCATAAGTGGAGATCGGCAATACAGTACGTGAAGCGATTGACGGCTTCAAATTGCATGGTGAACTCAAAGAGTGCATCAGATATGGAAGCGGTCATATTAATGATACTTATCGACTGACTTACGAGACATCACAGGGAACGAAACGATATATCCTGCAGAGAATGAGCAGAAATATTTTTAAGAAACCAGTGGAACTGATGGAAAATATCAGCGGTGTCACTTCCTGGCTCCGCAAAAAGATCATCGAGAATGGCGGCGATCCGGAACGAGAGACACTGACACTGGTAAAAAGCCAGACAGGTCTTCTGTATTTTGTGGATTCTGATGGAGAGTACTGGAGAGTCTATCTCTTTATTGAGGGAGCGACCTGCTACGATGCAGTAAAGGACGACAATGATTTCTATCAGAGCGCAGTAGCATTCGGACATTTTCAGCAGCTTCTGGCAGATTATCCGGCAGAGACACTTCATGAGACGATCAAGGATTTCCATAACACACCGGACCGCCTTAAGAAATTCAAGAAAGCTGTTGCAGAGGATGTCTGTGGAAGAGCAGCCTCTGTCCAGAAAGAAATTGATTTTATCCTGGAGAGAGAAGAACTGACACATGCACTGTATGATATGCAGCTTGACGGAAGACTTCCGCTTCGTGTAACACATAATGACACCAAGCTGAACAACATCATGATCGATGACGCGACAGGCAAAGCAATCTGTGTGATCGATCTGGATACAGTCATGCCGGGACTGACAGCGAATGATTTCGGTGATTCTATCCGCTTCGGAGCAAGCACAGCTCTGGAGGACGAGAGAGACCTTTCCAAGGTGTCCTGTGACCTTCATCTCTTTGATGTTTATGCGAAGGGATTTATCGAGGGATGTGGCGGTGCGCTGACAGACCTTGAGATCGAGATGCTTCCGATGGGAGCGATCCTTATGACATTTGAGAATGGAATCCGTTTCCTGACAGACCATCTGGAGGGAGATCATTACTTCCATATCCACAGAGAGGGACATAACCTTGACAGATGCAGGACCCAGCTTACTCTTGTAAAAGACATGCAGGAAAAACTGCCGCAGATGAATGAGATCATCAGAAAATATAAATGATTTTTACAATAAAAAAGCTTCGGAACTTTGAACAGGTTCCGAAGCTTTTTGTTGTATATATCAGCCCTTTACACCACCGGAGGTAAGACCACCGACAAGATGTTTCTCGATCAGTATAAACAGGATGATGACCGGTACTGTTGCAAACAGTGAGGATGCAAACAGATACTGCCATTCTACCATGTTGTAACCGTTGAAGATCGTAATACCGACCGTCAGAGGTTTGAAGACATCTGTTGAGATCAGAGTCAGTGCGACTGTATATTCATTCCATGCGTTGATAAATACGAAGATCAGCGCAGTTACGATACCAGGTGCGGCGACTGGAAGAAGGATGCGGATCAGGGCAGAAACCTTGCCACAGCCGTCAACTGTTGCAGCCTGTTCCATTTCAGGTGAGATAGAAATAAAAGTACCGCGCAGCAGCCAGATCGCGAATGCCTGGTTGAATGCTGCATTGATAAATACAAGACCAACGAGACTGTCTGTCATACCGAAGGTTGACATGATCTTGTAGATACCTACCAGAAGGACTACAGGAGCAAACATCTGGGAGATGATAACGATACCCAGGAAGATCTTTTTGCCCTTAAACTTCATTCGTGCAAGTGCATAAGCTGCAGGAATACCACATACGATCGCGATCAGAGTGGAGCCACCTGCAACGATCAGGGAGTTGATGAAATATCTGGAAAGTGGAGCCAGTGTCCAGATATCCTTGAAGTTCTGCCAGAGCCAGTGGATCGGGAGAAGTGTTCCCTTGGTTGCGTAGATTTCTGCACGGCTCTTGGCGGCAGTCGTAAACATAACAAAGTATGGATACAGCGTAATCAATACGACCAGAATGACAAAAACATAAAGAAGAACCCGAAGGAGTGTGCTTTTTGTGTCGCGTGAATGTTTCATTAGTCTTCCTCCTCCTTTCTAAGTGAAAGTACCATATAAACAGAAGCGCATGCACACAGGATCAGGAATCCGATCACGGATACTGCAGCTGCTTCACCGGATTTGCCTTTGTAGAAAGCAAGTTTATAGAGATAGGTAACAAGGGTATCGGTACGGCTTGCCGGGTCGCCCTTGGTAATTGTCCATATGATAGGGAAGGAGTTGAATACATAAATGATATTCAACACAGTACTTACCGTCAGAGAAGATTTTACCAGCGGAAGTGTGATCTTGAACAGCTTCTGCCAGTAGTTGGCACCGTCAACGGTAGCCGCTTCATAATAAGAGTTGTCGATACTCTGCAGACCGGAAAGGACACAGAAAGTAACAAATGGTACAGTAACAAAAATACCTACAAAAATTTCCCATGCAAAATATGCTTCCGGGGTAGGAGTCCAGTTGACCGGACTGGAGATCAGTCCAAGTTTCAGTAAAAGGGTGTTCAGTGCACCGTAATCCTTGTCAATGATGAATTTCCATACGCCTGCCTGGATGATCAGGGAAGTTGCCCATGGAAATACAACAATAGCACGGACTGCTTTACGGAAACGGAATTTGTTGTTCAGTACAAGTGCAAGAATGAAACCAAATACAGTAGAAAGTACAACTACAGCAATGGTCCATACGAGAGTATTTTTCAGGACTATTTTAAAAGTAGATCCTTTCAGGACTTTGGTAAAATTGTCAAGTCCGCAAAATCCTTTTATCAGACCTGCTTTACTCACTTCACTCATTGAAGTACGAAAAACTTCAAAAATAGGAAAGAGTATAAAGATTGTCATAAGAAGGATACTGGGAAGCAGCCACAGATATGGCTCCACAGCAGCCAGAGGTTTCTTTTTTTTCATATTTACACCACCAAATCATTTGCTCAAAAGAATCGGGAGCCGGTCACTAATGTTCCGGCTCCCGGTTAAGTCGTATCTAAATCTGGGATCAGCCTGCAATATCAGCCTGAAGATCATCAAGCAGTGTCTGAACGTCGTCGCCAAGGAGTGCGTTCTGCTCTACTTCGATAACGCCCTGCTTTACATCTGCCCATTCAGTCTTGGTTGCCGGGTAGAAGTTGCAGCTCTGCAGGATATCGATCCAGGATGAATAAGTTTCGTCCTCTTTTGCAAGAAGATCTGCTGCTGTCTGAGTGGTTGGAAGGAATCCTTCGTATACCATGTAATCAGCGTAACGAGTGTCATCATAGAAGAAGTCAAAGAACTTGGTGATGGCAGCTGTACGAGCTTCCTGATCCTCAGCGGAGTCATCCTTGAATACTTCAAGACGGTCGCAAACGCCCATTGCTACGGATTCGCAGCCCTCATTTGCAGGGATTGTTGTTACATCGTAGTTAATGTCATATCCACCATCGGAGAGATAGGTAGGAATGTTGTTCGGTCCGATCATCATGGCAACTTTGCCTGCACCAAACATATCCTGAAGGTCATAACGTGTTTCGTTAGCCGGATCGGAGTTGGTGTATCCATCGTTTACAAGACCGAGTGCGAAGTTCAGAGCTTCTACGTTCTTGTCGCTGTTGAGTGCCCAGTCACCATTTTCATCAACGAATCCGCCGCCGTTGTTCCATGTATAATAAGAGAATGCAGCCTGACCTTCGTCAGTTGTCATATCAATACCCCATGGATAAACGTCATCGCCGAATTTATCTTTGATCTTCTTTGCTGCGTCCTGAACTTCTGCCCATGTGGTAGGAACGGTAGCACCTGCTTCTTCAAGGATGTCCTTGTTATAGAAGAGTGCACGGCAGGATGCCAGGATCGGTAATGCGTATACAGTATCATCAATTGTGCTTGCTTCCCAGAATGACGGGAAGAATTTGGACTGAAGATCTTCAGAAGCATATTCTGTTGCAGGCATCAGCAGATCGTCAGCCACATAATCTGCAAGAACGTCGATATTCAGAATATCAGGTGCGTTGTTGTTTGCAACCAGTGTATTTACTTTGGTATAAAGATCGTTCCAGGAAACAATTTCGATGTTCAGATCAATATCTGAGTTTTCAGCTTCGAAATCCTTTTCGAACTGGGACCACCACGCCTGGGTCTGGGTACCATACTGGCTGATGATGACATCCAGAGTTGTCTTGTCGTCTGCTGCGAGAACAGGCTGAGCCATTGTTGCTGTCATTGCCAGTACCATAGCTAATGCGATTTTACGTTTCATATGAAAGTCCTCCCTTTTGTTTGGTGAAACTGACAGAACCGTCAGTTTGGTTTCGTGATAATCACGAATGTATTAGGCTGATTATACCGTTTATAAGACTAAGTGTCAATAAAAATAGACAAAAAAAGACTGAAAATACAAAAAAAACAATGTATATTGCATAAAGAAAAGTATTGACAAGTTGCACAAAGATTCAAAATCAGAATCTCCAAAACAGAAGTTTCATAACTGCATCAGGTAATAGGTAAAATATGTGGGAGTTTTAGTAAAATATGCGGGATGTTTGGGGAAAATATTGTGAAAAAAATAAAACAGTGCTACAATGTCACCGTAGTAAAACAAAAGCAAATGTCAGGAGGAGCAGATCATGGCAATTTTAGTAACAGGCGGAGCTGGCTTTATCGGAAGCCATACCGTAGTAGAGCTTCAGAACGCAGGATATGACGTAGTAGTACTGGATAACTTAAGCAACTCCAGCGAGAAGAGCCTTGAACGTGTAGAAAAGATCACAGGAAAACCGGTTAAATTTTATAAAGTAGATATTCTTGACAGAGAAGGACTGAACGAAGTTTTTGAGAAAGAGGATATCGATTCCTGTATCCATTTCGCAGGTCTTAAAGCAGTTGGAGAATCTGTTGTTAAACCATGGGAATATTATGAGAATAACATTGCAGGTACACTTACACTGGTTGATGTGATGAGAAAACATAATGTCAAAAATATTATTTTCTCCTCTTCCGCAACTGTATACGGCGATCCGGCGATCATCCCGATCACAGAGGAATGCCCGAAAGGACAGTGCACCAACCCTTATGGATGGACCAAATCCATGCTGGAGCAGATCCTTACAGATATCCAGAAAGCAGATCCGGAATGGAATGTAGTACTTCTTCGTTACTTCAACCCGATCGGTGCTCACAAGAGCGGTCTTATCGGTGAGAACCCGAATGGTATCCCGAACAACCTGATGCCTTACATCACACAGGTTGCAGTAGGCAAGCTCAAAGAACTCGGCGTATTCGGAAATGACTATGACACACCGGACGGAACTGGTGTCAGAGATTACATCCACGTAGTTGACCTTGCCAAAGGACATGTAAAGGCTGTCCAGAAACTGGAAGACAATTCCGGACTCAGCATCTACAACCTTGGTACAGGTAAAGGATACAGTGTTCTTGACATTGTTAAGAACTTTGAAGCTGCAACAGGCGTTAAGATCCCATACTCTATCAAACCTCGTCGTGCCGGTGATGTTGCAACATGCTATTCCGATGCAACCAAGGCTAAGAAGGAACTTGGATGGGAAGCAGAGTACGATATCAAAGATATGTGTGCAGATTCCTGGAACTTCCAGCAGAAGAACCCGAACGGTTACGAAGACTGATTTTTATAAATACCATATATAATAAGAAACACCCCGGCAGAACGTATTCACAGCGTTCTGCCGGGGTGTTTTGTTTTGAAGAGATTTAGTGATATTTCTTTTCTTTTTCGAATTTCGGTTCACAGGTCAGCTCAATGCCGAGTTTGCGGAATTCCCAGATATCCACGGATGACAGCATGACAGAAGTATGTGCCTGGCATCCCTTGAGTGTGTGGAGCTGTTCCAGAGCCTTACGTGCTTCCGGGTTATCAGCGGCACTGACAGAAAGTGCGATCAGGGTTTCATCTGTATGAAGTCTCGGGTTCTTGCTTCCGAGATATTTGGTCTTGAGTTCCTGGATCGGATGGATCGCCTCCGGTGAGATCACATGATGCTCATGGTTGATGCCTGCGAGTTCCTTGAGTGCATTCAGAAGAAGTGCAGAGGAAGCACCGAGAAGGTCGGAAGTCTTTCCATAAACAATGCGTTCGTCAGGAAGTTCAAGGGCAGCAGCCGGTGCACCGGTCTCCTGTTCTTTGGCAAGGCTGGCAGGAACAACTTTGCGGTCATCGAGGGATGCGTGAGCCTGTTTCAGAAGAAGTTCGATCTTGCGTACTTCTTCTTCAGTACCGTCGCCTGTGAGAAGGGCATCGCAGCTCTTATAGTAACGGCGGATGATCTCCTGGCGGGAAGCTTCACAGCATACTTCGTCATCAACGATGCAGTTTCCGGCCATATTGACACCCATATCTGTAGGGGATTTGTAAGGGCATTCTCCCATGATCTTTTCAAACATTGCCTGGAGAACAGGGAAGATCTCTACGTCACGGTTGTAGTTGACGGTTGTCTCACCGTAAGCTTCCAGATGGAACGGGTCGATCATGTTGACATCATTAAGGTCTGCAGTAGCAGCCTCGTATGCCAGATTGACCGGATGCTTGAGCGGAATGTTCCAGATCGGGAAAGTCTCGAATTTGGCATAGCCGGCAGCAACGCCGCGTTTGTATTCATGGTATACCTGGGAAAGACAGGTTGCCATTTTTCCGCTTCCTGGTCCTGGTGCGGTGATGACTACGAGAGGTCTGGTTGTTTCGATATATTCATTTTTGCCATATCCTTCATCGCTCACGATCAGCGGGATATTGCTCGGGTATCCTGGAATACTATAATGGAAGTAAACTTTGATGCCGAGTTTTGCAAGGCGGTTTTTAAAGAGAATAGCACTTTCCTGTCCGGCGTAGCGTGTGATGCATACACTTCCTACATAGAGACCGCGCTCTGTAAAAGCATCGATCAGACGAAGTACATCCTCATCGTAAGTGATTCCGAGGTCACCGCGCATTTTGTTCTTATCAATATCAGAGGCGCTGATGACAATGACAATCTCAGCCTGGTCGCGGAGCTGCATGAGCATGCGGAGCTTGCTGTCCGGCTCAAATCCTGGAAGAACACGGGATGCATGGTAATCATCAAAAAGCTTTCCGCCGAATTCCAGATAGAGCTTGTTGTCAAATTTGCTGATACGGTCGCGGATGTGTTCGGACTGCATAGTCAGATACTTTTCATTATCAAATCCAATTTTCATTTGTCGATTTCCTTTCCATCACAGTTAGCTATAGTAATTAGTTGGGTCTAGCTATCACGTGGATAGTATACTACAGTTATTGTTCACAGGCAATATCCCATTACTACAAACATTCACAGTTTTTCAGTTGATTTATAATAGAAATCTCTTTATAATATAGAAGATAACAAGAGGAGGAAAAGAATGAACGATCATATGGATAAGCGTCCGGATGATAAGCGTCCGAACCGAAATAACCCAGGAAATCAGGGACCGAACAAGAATCGTCAGACCATTCTTGGATTTTTGATCTGTCTCCTGATCAGTTTAGTTTGTCTGAGTTTTGTGACAGATATGATGAGCGATAAATCCAGTGAGATCACATATGATAAATTTATCGAAATGGTAGATAAAGATCAGATCAAAGAAGTGACACTCCAGTCCGGAGTGCTGACTGTCGTTCCAAAACTTCAGAAATCTTACCAGAAAGAAAGCTATAAGGTCAACCAGATGGAGGATACCAGTGCACTGACGCAACGTCTGGAAGGCAAAGGAATTATTTTCAAATATGAACAGCCTGATGTGATGGGAGAGTTTGTATCTACCATGATCAGTCTGCTGCTTCCGACGGTAGTGCTGTTCTTTATGCTGATGTATCTTATGCGGCGAATGAACAAAGGTAGTGGCGGCGGCATCATGGGAGTCGGCAAGAGCCGTGCCAAAGCCTACATTCAGAAGGAAACAGGTGTTCTTTTTAAGGATGTAGCAGGACAGGAGGAAGCCAAGGAATCTCTTCAGGAGGTTGTTGATTTCCTGCACAATCCGGGAAAATACACGCAGATCGGTGCGAAACTTCCGAAAGGAGCCCTTCTCGTAGGACCTCCGGGAACAGGTAAGACCCTTCTTGCGAAAGCCGTTGCAGGAGAGGCAAAGGTACCGTTCTTTTCACTTTCCGGTTCCGAATTTGTCGAGATGTTTGTCGGTGTCGGAGCTTCCAGAGTCAGAGATCTGTTTGAGGAAGCCAAGAAGAATGCACCGTGTATCGTGTTTATTGATGAGATCGATGCAATCGGTAAGAGCCGTGATTCCAGATATGGCGGCGGCAATGACGAGCGTGAGCAGACACTGAACCAGCTCCTTGCAGAGATGGATGGTTTTGATACTTCCAAGGGCCTTCTGATCCTGGCGGCAACCAACCGTCCGGAAGTACTTGACCCGGCACTTTTAAGGCCAGGACGTTTTGACCGACGTATCATCGTAGATCGTCCGGATCTCAAGGGCCGTGTAGAGATCCTCAAGGTCCATGCCAAGAATGTCATGCTGGATGAAACTGTGGATCTGGATGCGATCGCACTGGCTACTTCCGGGGCAGTCGGATCTGACCTTGCCAACATGATCAACGAAGCTGCGATCCTTGCTGTCAAGAACGGCCGAAGGGCTGTCTCACAGAAGGATCTTCAGGAATCCGTAGAGGTTGTCCTTGTCGGCAAAGAGAAGAAAGACCGTATCTTAAGCGTGCAGGAGAGACGTATCGTTTCCTACCACGAAGTAGGACATGCACTTGTGAATGCTCTCCAGAAGGATGCAGAACCGGTGCAGAAGATCACGATCGTTCCGCGTACCATGGGAGCACTCGGTTACGTTATGCAGGTTCCGGAGGAAGAGAAATATCTCAATACCCAGAAGGAACTCGAGGCTATGCTGGTTGGATACCTTGGAGGACGTGCGGCTGAGGAGATCGTATTTGATACTGTAACGACAGGTGCAGCCAATGATATCGAGCAGGCGACCAAGGTTGCCCGTGCAATGATCACCCAGTATGGTATGTCACAGAAATTTGGTCTGATGGGACTTGCAACACAGGAGAACCAGTATCTTTCCGGTCGTGCAGTCCTTAACTGTGGTGATGACACAGCGACAGAGATCGACCACGAAGTAATGCAGCTCCTTCATTATTCCTATGAGGAAGCCAAGAGACTTCTGAACGAACACAGAGAAGCACTGGACAAGATCGCTGAGTATCTGATCCGCAGAGAGACGATCACTGGCAAGGAATTCATGAAGATCTTCCGTGCAGTCGAGAGAGGACTTGAGATTCCGGAAAACCTTGACGAACTTCCGGATTTTGACAAGAAAGACGAGGAAAAGCAGCCAGAGACAGAAGTGGATACTCCTGCGAAGGTAAATCTTTCCAAGGAAGCTCTGGCAGAGACAGAAGCGGAAGTCCCTGAGAATCAGGAGACACCAGAAACACCGGCAGAGATTCCGTCCCAGGAAACAGAATCAGAGACATCAGAAGGTAGCAGCACAGAGGCTTAATAAAGGAGCCGCGATATGTTTCAGATTGAAGAAGAATTAAAGAAGCTTCCCGCAAGACCGGGTGTGTATATCATGCACGACGAGCGGGATGCGATCATCTATGTGGGCAAGGCGATCAGTCTCCGCAACCGTGTACGGCAGTATTTTCAGAGCAGCCGCAACAAGGGTGCCAAGATCGAGCAGATGGTCACCCACATATCGAGATTCGAATATATTGTTACAGATTCTGAACTGGAAGCACTCGTTCTGGAGAGCAACCTTATCAAAGAGCACCGTCCGAAATATAATACGATGCTCAAGGATGACAAGAGCTATCCGTTTATCAAGGTCACGGTGCAGGAGGCATATCCCAGAGTTCTGTTTGCCAGGCAGATGAAGAAGGACAAAAACAGATATTTTGGTCCCTACACCAGTGGCGGTGCGGTCAAGGATGTGATCGAGCTTGTACGCAAACTGTACCAGGTTCGTTCATGCAGCAGGAACCTTCCACGCGACTGTGGTAAGGACCGGCCGTGTCTGTATTACCATATGAAGCAGTGTACAGCTCCCTGTACCGGACATGTGGATCAGAAACAATACAGGGAAAACATCCAGAAGGTGCTCAGCTTTCTGAATGGTGATTTTCAGGATACGATCGACGAACTCACAGACAAGATGATGACAGCTTCCGAAGAAATGCGATTCGAAGATGCTGCCGGATATCGTGATCTGATCCAGAGCATCCGCAAGATCGGAGAGCGTCAGAAGATCACTGCCTACGGAGAAGAGGACCGCGATATCATTGCTGTGGCGATGGATGAGAGCCTTGATCTCAGAGAGCAGGATGCCGTTGTCCAGGTTTTCTTTATGCGAAGCGGCAGGATGATCGGCAGAGACCATTTTTATCTGAGAGTTGCGCGGGGGGATACCCGTTCGCAGGTTTTGTCCAGTTTCCTCAAGCAGTATTATGCGGGAACACCGTTTATACCAAGAGAGATCATGCTTCAGGCTGAGATTGAGGACAGGGAAGTGATCGAGGAATGGCTGACTTCCCGCCGGAAACAGAGGGTTCATATCGTAATCCCGAAGAAGGGTACCAAGGAAAAAATGGTAGAACTTGCCTGGGAAAATGCCCGCATGGTTCTGGATAAGGACCGCGAGCGGATCCGCAGGGAGGAAGGCAGAACGATCGGAGCTGTCCATGAGGTAGAGGAATGGCTTGGACTTACAGGAATCAGCCGTATGGAGGCGTTCGATATCTCCAATATCAGTGGTTTTGAGTCCGTTGGTTCCATGGTAGTCTATGAGAAGGGCAAGCCGAAGCGGAGCGATTACCGCAAATTCCGGATCAAGTCTGTTCAGGGGTCGAATGATTATGCCAGTATGGAGGAAGTTCTGACGAGGCGCTTTACACACGAGAGTAATGGAGAGTTTGACAGTTTTGCGAGAATGCCGGACCTGCTTCTGATGGATGGAGGCCGAGGACAGGTCAATATTGCACTTGGGGTCCTTGAGAATCTGGGTATTGATGTTCCGGTCTGCGGAATGGTCAAGGATGACCACCATCGCACCAGAGGACTTTATTATAATAATGTAGAGATCCCGATCGACACAAACAGTGAGGGATTCCGGCTGATCACCAGGATCCAGGATGAAGCACACCGCTTTGCGATCGAGTATCATCGTTCTTTGAGGAGTAAAGAACAGGTTCACTCGATCCTGGATGATATTCCGGGAATCGGAGAGCGCAGAAGAAAGGCTCTGATGCGCCGTTTCCGCTCGATCGCGGCGATCAGGGATGCTTCTGAGGAAGAACTGGCGCAGACAGAGTCCATGAATGCAGGAAGTGCAAAACAGGTGTATGATTTTTTCCATCGGCCAGATAATCCGGCAAATGAGAAATAAAAAGGCACTTGAAATATATAAACGTTAAAGGAGAGCACAAAGTATGAAAGGTGTATTGATGACAAAGATGGTGCAGGAGCTGAGCCTTACAAATCTGACTCCTGAGATTGACCTGTCAGACAAGAAGATCATAACAGCAGAGATTAACCGTCCTGCACTGCAGCTTACCGGTTATCTGGAGCATTTTGCCAACGAACGTGTTCAGATCATCGGATATGTAGAGTACACATATCTGATGCAGCTCAGTGATGAGAAGCGTAAGATGAAATACGAACGTTTTATTTCCAGCAAGATTCCGTGCGTTATTTTCAGCACCATGACCAAGCCGTCTCAGGATATGATCGACATGGCAATTAAATATAATGTTCCTACATTTGTGACAGAAAGAACAACTTCAAGCCTGATGGCGGAGATCATCCGCTGGCTGGGCGTACAGCTTGCACCATGTATTTCCATCCATGGAGTTCTGGTAGATGTCTATGGTGAGGGAATCCTGATCACAGGTGAGAGCGGCATCGGTAAGAGCGAGGCTGCGCTGGAGCTGATCAAGCGTGGACACCGTCTGGTAAGTGACGATGTTGTAGAACTTCGTAAAGTAAGTGACGTTACCCTGGTCGGATCTGCGCCGGACATCACGAGGCATTTTATCGAGCTTCGAGGCATCGGTATCATCGATGTCAAGACGCTGTTCGGTGTTGAGAGTGTCAAGGATACCCAGTCTGTAGACCTTGTCATCAAACTGGAAGAGTGGGACCGCGACAAAGAATACGACCGTCTCGGTCTGCATGAAGAATACACCGAATACCTTGGAAACAAGATCGTGTGCCATTCCCTTCCGATCAGACCAGGACGTAACCTGGCTGTTATCGTAGAATCTGCCGCAGTCAACCACAGACAGAAGAAGATGGGTTACAATGCGGCTGAGGAACTCTACAAGCGTGTACAGGCAAACATTGCACGTAAGAGAGAAGAATAAATTTAAGAAAAGGTGGAGAAAAATGAAATCATATTGTTTTGGAATCGACGTAGGCGGAACTTCTGTAAAATGCGGTCTGTTCAACACAGACGGAACACTGTTAGAGAAATGGGAAATCCCTACCAGAACTGAAAATAAAGGCGAGAACATCCTTCCGGACGTTGCTGAGACGATCAAAGCCAAGATCGCAGAAAAGAATATTGACAAAGATGATATCGAAGGTGTTGGAATCGGAATTCCAGGACCGATCAACTCCAAAGGAGAAGCTGCCTGTGCAGTAAACCTCTACTGGGGATTCACACCGGTAGCTCAGATCTTAAGTGACCTCACAGGACTTAAGGCTCAGGCAGGAAACGATGCAAACGTAGCAGCACTCGGTGAAGCATGGAAAGGTGCAGCGGCAGGTTCTCAGAATGTGATCATGGTCACTCTCGGAACTGGTGTCGGCGGCGGAATCATCATTGACGGCAAGATCGTAGCAGGTTCCCACGGAGCAGGCGGTGAGATCGGACATGCACTCGTAGTCCGTGACGAAGCCGAAAAATGCAACTGTGGAAATCATGGCTGCCTGGAACAGTATGCTTCCGCAACAGGAATCGTGCGTGTGGCTGGAAGAATGCTTGCAGCTTCCGATGACGACAGTACCTTAAGAGAACTTCAGAATATCACAGCAAAGGATGTTCTGGACGCTTTCAAAGCCGGAGATGCAGTAGCAGTCCGTGTTATGGAGTATGTTGGAGACCTTCTCGGCGGAGCAATTGCAGGATTTGCTACAGTTGCTGATCCGGAAGCAATCGTTATCGGCGGCGGTGTATCCAAGGCAGGTCAGCCGCTTATCGACTGCATCGAGAAATACTATCAGAGATATGCATTCCCGTCCTGCAAGGAGACACCGATCGTTCTTGCAACACTTGGAAATGATGCAGGTATCTACGGTGCTGCCAAGATGGTACTCTGATAATCAGAAATTACATATTTTGAGCTGAACCTGAGAGGAAGAAGTCTTTTTACGAAGATTTCTTCCTTTTTTTAGAAAAAAATCCCAAAAAACCAAGGTTTTTGAAAGAAAATGTGAAGTTTTTAATTGGGGGCTTTATTTACGATTTTTTATTTGATATAATGGTACGGACTATAAAGGAGGAAAACCATGAATTACGGAAAAAAATCAGTCTCCAGGAAGCGGAATTCTCTGATTTCCCGTACCGCAATGATGGGTAAGAGAGCACATGTTTCTTTTATCAGAGTCCTGTTTGCGGTCCTGATCACAATATGTGTGGTCGTGGGATGTGTCGGGATTGGAGCTTTCAGGGGAATTATAGACAATGCTCCCGATGTGAATGATATTGATATTTCACCATTGGGATATGCGACTTTTTTGTATGATGGTGACGGAAATCAGCTTCGTAAATTAACGGCTCCCAGTTCCAACCGTCTGCCTGTCTCAATCGACCAGATTCCGGTGGATCTGCAGCATGCGGTAGTTGCGATAGAGGATGAGCGTTTTTATGAGCATAATGGAATTGACGTGCGCGGAATCCTGCGTGCTTTCGTAAAAAATATCACCTCAGGAAATCTTTCTGAGGGAGCAAGTACGATCACTCAGCAGCTTCTCAAGAACAATGTATTTACCAACTGGACCAAGGAGTCTACCTGGCTTGAACGTTTTACACGTAAAATACAGGAACAGTATCTTGCGGTAGAAGTTGAGAAGAAGATCAACAATAAGGATGTGATCCTTGAGAACTATCTGAATACCATTAACCTTGGAGCAGGAACTTATGGTGTACAGGCAGCAGCAAGGAAGTATTTTAATAAGGATGTCTGGGATCTGAACCTTTCAGAGAGTGCAACTCTGGCGGGTATCACACAGAACCCGACACAGTTCAACCCGATCGAACATCCAGAGGAAAATGCCAAGAGACGTAAAGAAGTTTTGGATCACATGATCGCTCAGGGCTATATTACACAGGCACAGTATGACGAAGTGCTCAATGATGACGTGTATTCACGCATCCAGGCTGCCCAGATCGAGAATTCTGAGACAGAGAATACGGTTTACAGTTATTTTGAGGATGAACTGATCGATCAGGTGATCAATGACCTGATGAATATTAAGGGATATACCAGAACACAGGCACAGAACCTTGTCTACAGCGGTGGTCTGAGCATTTATACAACACAGGATTCTGCAATCCAGAAGATTCTTGATGAAGAATATGCAGATCCGTCCAATTATCCGGATTATGTACAGTATGCACTGGACTATGCACTGACTGTCAAGAATCCTCAGGGTGAAGAAGTAAACTACAGCAAGGAAATGCTCGAGCTTTACTTCCAGAATGAAGATCCGGAATTTGACCTGCTCTTTGACTCTCAGGAAGAAGGTCAGAGTTATGTTGACCGTTATAAGGAAAGTATTCTCGCAGACGGAAGCACGGTTGTAGCAGAGCGTGTAAGCTTTGCACCTCAGCCACAGTCGTCCATGAGTGTAATCGACCAGCATACAGGATATGTCAAGGCGATCATCGGCGGTCGTGGAGAGAAGACTGCAAGTCTGACGCTGAACCGTGCAACGGATACAACCAGACAGCCTGGATCTACATTCAAGATCCTGTCTACGTATGCACCTGCTCTCAATGAGAAAGGCATGACACTGGCAACTACTTTTGAAGATGAACCATATAATTATCCGGATGGTTCACCAGTTAACAATGCATCGAGAAGTTATAATGGAACAACCACGATCCGCAAGGCAATCCAGAATTCTATCAACGTTGTTGCTGTCAAATGCCTGGAGGAAGTTACACCGGAACTGGGACTTCAGTATCTGGACAATTTTGGATTTACAACACTGGCACATGGCACAGAAGCAGATCGTGATGCTGATGGAACAGTATGGACAGATGCAAACCTCCCACTGGCACTCGGTGGTCTGACAAATGGTGTCACAAACATAGAACTGTGTGCAGCTTACGCGGCAATCGCAAACAGTGGAAATTATATTGAACCACTTTATTACACCAAGATCCTGGATCATAATGGCAATGTCCTGATCGAGAAAACATCTGCCGGACGTTCTGTTATCAAAGAAAGTACAGCATGGCTTCTTACAAGTGCAATGGAGGATGTTGTGACACAGGGTACAGGTACAGCGTGCCAGCTTGATAATATGACAGTCGCAGGTAAGACTGGTACTACAGATGCATACAATGACCTGTGGTTTGTAGGATATACACCATATTATACCTGTGCAGTATGGTCTGGATTTGACAATAACGAGAAACTTCCAGAGGATGCGAGAAACTTCCACAAGAATCTCTGGAAGAAAGTCATGACCCGTATTCATGAGGGACTTCCGGACAAAGATTTCGATATGCCTGCAAGTGTAGAGAAACTCAGTGTCTGCGCAGAGACAGGGCTTCTTCCGCGAGCCGGATGCCCGATTATAACGGAGTACTTTGATATCGGTGATGTTCCAACGGATGAGTGCGACCAGCATTTCTATGGATATTCTGATTATGATAATTCTGATATGACGGAATACACCACAGAAGAGGGAATATATAATTCTGATGGTACACAGACAGATAATACGGACGATAATACCGGAGATAATACCGGAGATAATACCGGGGATAATACAGGCGATAACACTGGAGACAATACCGGAGACAACACGGGAGATAACACCGATAATACCGGAGACAATACCGGCGGAAACGACGGCGGAGATAACGGTGGTGATAATGGAGATAACACCGGAGGCGATGATGGTGGAGATTCTTCAGGTGGAGATGCCGAAGAATAATAAAGTATGAAACAGCAGCAGGCTGCAATCATCTGGCACAGGATGGTCGCAGCCTGTGTTGTACAGGCAGGGAGGATGAGAATGGAACAATACAAAACAGTACTGGAGGGCGGTACCGGGGAGATCGTCGAGAAGAAATCCCGCTTCATAGCAACGGTGCGCCCGGTTAAGAATGAGGAGGAAGCCCTGGCATTTCTGGAAGAGATGCGTAAGAAATACTGGGATGCCAGACATAACTGTTATGCATATTCAATCGGGAAGAACCGAGAATTTACCCGCTGCAGTGATGATGGAGAGCCATCCGGCACAGCAGGCCGGCCGATGCTGGATGTGATCCTGGGCGAAGATATCTATAATGTTGCAGTAGTTGTGACGCGATATTTCGGAGGAGTGCTCCTCGGAACCGGCGGGCTTGTCAGAGCTTACTCCAAAGCCGTGCAGGAAGGACTTGCAGGAAGCCTTGTGATCGAGAAGAAAAAAGGCATTTCTCTCAAGGTTACAACAGATTACACAGGAATTGGCAAGATCCAGTACATCGCAGGAGAACGTCAGATCCCGATCCTCGACAGCGAATATACGGACAAAGTTGTTCTGAAACTTCTTGTTCCTGACGCAGAAACAGAAGCTGTGCAGAAAGCCATCACAGAAGGCACAAACGGCAGAGCAGGAATGGAAAAAAAAAAAGAATTGTACTTTGCAAAAGTAAATGGAGAAGTTCTTACGTTTGAGGACTGACGATCGAAAGAACGATTATTTTGAAATTGAAATACAAAAAAAGCTGAACGCATGTGCAAAACAACGTTCAGCTTTTTTGCCTATTCAGATCAGCATTTCTCCGGTTCCGGATAATCTACGCCAAAAGTATCAACAGTCATAGACTTGATCTCCTGGTCATCAAGCGGACGGTCTCTGAAGTCTGTCTCAGTCTCAGCGATCTTGTTGACAACATCCATGCCCTCGATCACTTTGCCGAATGCAGCATAGCTTCCGTCAAGATGCGGAGCAGTTTTGTGCATGATGAAGAACTGGCTTCCGCCTGAGTTTGGATGCATAGCTCTTGCCATGGAAAGAACACCTGGGGTATGAGCCAGATCATTTGCAACACCGTTCTGTGCAAATTCGCCCTTGATGCTGTATCCCGGGCCGCCCATTCCGGTTCCTTCCGGGCATCCGCCCTGGATCATGAAACCGTTGATGACACGGTGGAAGATCAGTCCGTCATAGAATCCTTTCTTTACAAGGCTTATGAAGTTGTTGACTGTGTTTGGAGCAACTTCCGGATATAATTCTGCTTTCATTACATCGCCGTTTTCCATAGTAATGGTTACGATCGGGTTTTTATTTGCCATAATGATAATCTCCTTTTGCAAAAAGTATTGTTTTTCTTTGTGGGCTCTATTATAATATGCAAAGAACAATTCTGCAAGGAAAAAGGTGATTTGCGTGATAATAGAGACAGAAAATCCGGAGGAAACTTTTGCCCTCGGACAAAAAATCGGCAGAGCTGCCACTCCCGGACAGGTCTATACACTGACCGGTGATCTGGGCGTTGGCAAGACTGTTTTTACACAGGGGGTTGCATCAGGACTTGGAATCACTGAGCCGGTGAACAGCCCTACATTTACGATCGTACAGGTATACGAGGAAGGCAGACTTCCTTTTTATCATTTTGATGTATACAGGATCGGCGATATAGAGGAAATGGAAGAGATCGGATATGATGATTATTTCTTTGGAGAGGGTATCTGCCTGATCGAGTGGGCAGAGCTGATCGAGGAGATCCTGCCGGAAAACAGGATTTCCATAACCATCGAGAAAGATCTTTCCAGAGGATTTGATTACAGACGTATCACGATCGAGGGACTGGAATTATAATAATTGAGGAGAAAAAAATGAAAATTTTAGGTCTTGACAGCTCAGGAATTGTAGCTTCCGTAGCTGTTGTAGAGGATGATATTCTCGTAGCAGAATACACCGTAAATTACAAAAAAACACATTCACAGACACTGCTTCCGATGCTGGATGAGATCGCAAAGATGACAGAGCTTGATCTGAATACGATCGACGCGATCGCAGTCGCAGCAGGACCGGGATCTTTTACAGGACTCCGTATCGGTTCCGCAACTGCCAAGGGACTTGGACTTGCACTTAAGAAACCGCTTGTGGCAGTGCCGACAGTAGAGGGACTTGCATACAATCTGTATGATACACAGGGACTGATCTGCCCGATCATGGATGCAAGAAGAAAACAGGTCTACACAGGAATCTATCGTTTCGAGGATCACAGACTTGTGACAGTAGAAGACCAGATGGCAGTGCCGATGGAAGAAATGATCACGAAGCTGAATGCATACCAGCAGCCGGTGACCTTCCTGGGCGACGGCGTACCGGTTTTCAAGGACCTGATCGCAGAGAAACTGACTGTGCCGTACACATTTGCACCGGCACACGTAAATAAGCAGAGAGCAGCAGCAGTCGCAGCACTTGGACTTGTTTATTACAAAGAAGGTAAGATACAGACAGCAATGGAGCACATTCCGGACTACCTGCGTGTTTCTCAGGCAGAACGCGAACGTGCGGAACGAGAGAAAAAGGAGCAGCAGTCATGACTTTCCGGGAGATGCTGATCGAAGATCTGGATCAGGTCATGGAGATCGAGACAGATCTTTTTGCCATGCCATGGACAAAGGAGGGAATGTTCACTTTCCTGACAAGAGAGGACACCATGTTCTTCGTAGTAGAAGAAAAGGGCAGGATCCTTGGTTACTGCAGCATGCAGACAGTGCTGGACGAGGGTGATATCCTCAACGTGGCAGTACGCAGTGACCGCCAGAAAGAAGGAATCGGCTATTTTCTGGTAGACAGCATGCTGATGCTTGCACAGGCACAGGGAATCAGCCTGGTTCATCTTGAAGTCAGAGAAAGCAACGGAACTGCCCGCAGACTTTATCAGAGACTGGGATTTGTCGAGGATGGACTTCGCAAAAATTATTATACCGATCCGCTGGAAAATGCGGTTCTTATGACAAAGAAACAATGAGAATTAGAAAAAGAGGAAAAATATGTTAGATGTTTGTTTACTTGGAACCGGAGGGATGATGCCGCTTCCAAGACGCTGGCTGACTGCCCTTATGACAAGATATAACGGAAGCAGCCTGATGATCGACTGCGGCGAGGGAACACAGGTGGCAGTCAAGGAAAAAGGCTGGAGTTTCAAACCGGTCGATGTGATCTGCTTTACCCATTACCACGGAGATCATATCAGCGGACTTCCGGGACTGCTCCTTACCATGGGCAATGCAGACAGGACAGAACCACTTACACTGATCGGTCCGAAAGGACTGGAGCGGGTCGTAAATGCATTACGGGTGATCGCACCGGAACTTCCGTTTGAGATCCGGTTTATCGAGATCACCAAACCAGAAGAAGTCATTGAGATCAATGGATACAGGATCACTGCATTCAGAGTGAACCACAACGTGATCTGTTATGGATACACACTTGAGATTCTGCGCCAGGGCAAATTTTCACCGGAACGCGCGAAGGAACAGGAGATCCCGCTGAAATACTGGAATCCTCTGCAGAAGGGACAGACCATAGAAGCAGACGGTGTTGTATATACGCCGGATATGGTGCTCGGACCAGACCGTAAGGGGATCAAAGTTACCTATACCACAGATACCAGACCGACAGAGTCTATCCTGCGCAACGCAAAAGGCTCAGATCTTTTTATCTGCGAGGGAATGTATGCCGAGGAAGAGAAGCTTGAGAAGGCCAAGGGCTACAAGCATATGATGTTCCGCGAGGCAGCGACACTTGCCAGGGATGCAGAGGTAGGAGAAATGTGGCTGACGCATTTCAGCCCGTCACTGATCCGGCCGGACGAATATATGGATAAAGTAAGAGAGATCTTTCCGAATTCATACCCGGGCAGGGATGGCAAAAGTGTAGAATTAAATTTTGAAGAAGACTAGAGGTGTCTGAATATGGAAGATACATTAATTTTGGCAATCGAAAGTTCCTGCGATGAGACCGCCGCTTCCGTAGTAAAAAACGGCCGGACGATTTTATCCAACGTGATCTCATCACAGATCGAACTTCACAAATTATACGGAGGAGTTGTCCCGGAGATCGCTTCCCGTAAACATATCGAGAAAGTAAACCAGGTCATCGAGGAGGCTCTCAAAGAAGCTGACGTTACTCTGGATGATCTGGACGCGATCGGTGTAACTTACGGACCAGGACTTGTAGGAGCGCTTCTTGTGGGCGTAGCAGAGGCAAAAGCCATTGCCTATGCCAAGAAACTTCCACTGGTAGGAGTGCATCATATCGAAGGACATGTTTCTGCAAACTATATAGAGCATCCTGATCTGGAACCGCCATTTTTGTGCCTGATCGTTTCCGGCGGTCATACACATCTTGTTATCGTCAAGGATTATGGAGAATTCGAGATCCTTGGACGTACAAGGGACGATGCAGCCGGCGAGGCATTTGACAAAGTAGCACGTGCGATCGGACTGGGCTATCCGGGTGGACCAAAGATCGACAAATTATCCAAAGAAGGAAATCCGAATGCCATCGTATTCCCGAAGGCCAAGATCGGAGACTGCCCATATGACTTCAGCTTCAGCGGTGTCAAATCAGCAGTCCTGAACTATCTGAACCAGGCTCAGATGAAAGGAGAAGATGTAAACCGTGCAGATCTTGCAGCTTCTTTCCAGAAAGCTGTCGTAGATGTGCTTGTAGAACATACCATGCAGGCAGCAAAGGATTATCATATGGACAAAGTAGCGATCGCAGGCGGAGTTGCATCCAACGGAACACTTCGGGCAGCGATGGAAGAAGCATGCCAGAAACACGGATACAAATTCTATCGTCCGTCACCGATCTTCTGTACAGATAATGCGGCAATGATCGGAGTGGCAGCTTATTACGAATTTAAAAAGGGAACCCGTCATGGCTGGGATCTGAATGCAGTTCCGAACCTCAGATTAGGTGAGAGATAAAATCCTTTTTACTTTATTAAGAAAGATTTGATGGAGGGCTTATTATGAAGCAGGAGAGAAATACAGCGATCGTTCTGGCAGCAGGACAGGGCAAAAGAATGCACAGTAAGATCCAGAAGCAGTTTCTGGAGATCGATCACCGCCCGGTTCTGTACTATTCACTGGAATGTTTTCAGAAAAGTCCTCTGATCCAGGAAATTATTCTGGTAACAGGAGAAGAAATGATTTCCTATTGTAAAAGAGAAATCGTAGAACGCTATCATTTTACAAAAGTAACCAAAGTGATCGCAGGCGGCAAGGAGCGATATGATTCTGTATATCAGGGGCTTCTTGCCTGCGAAGACTGCGATTATGTATTTATACACGACGGGGCAAGACCGTTCATAACAGAAGAAATCCTGGAGAGAGGTATCTTTGGAGTGCAGGAGACAGGCGCCTGTGCAGTCGGCATGCCATCCAAAGATACCATCAAGATCGCAGATAAGGATGGATTTATCCAGTCTACACCGGACCGCAGCCAGGTGTGGTCTATTCAGACACCACAGATCTTTGCATATCCCCTGATCAGATCCGCCCATGAGAGTCTGCGTGCAAAAGACATGTCAGGAGTCACCGATGATGCCATGGTAGTAGAGCAGGAAAAAGGCACCAAGATCCGCCTGGTAGAAGGCTCCTACCAGAATATCAAGATCACAACACCAGAAGATCTTGATGTTGCAGAAACTTTTTTGAAAAAATATAAAAAAATGTAAATTTAGGTGTTGACATGTGCGAAGTTCGATGATAGAATATGTCTTGCGCTGACAGAGAAGCGCAAAAAACACTGAAAAGTGAATACGGAGAGATATCGAAGTGGTCATAACGAGGCGGTCTTGAAAACCGTTTGTCCGCAAGGGCGCGTGGGTTCGAATCCCACTCTCTCCGCTTGTTAAGAATAAAAAAGATTTTGAAAAAGTCGAAAAAGTTCTTGACAAAAGAAAAACAACGCGATATAATATAAAACGCTTCTGGTAAAGAAATAAACCAAAGCGATTGCGTAGGGCAATTTGGAGAAGTACCCAAGCTGGCCGAAGGGGCTCCCCTGGAAAGGGAGTAGGTCGTTAATAGCGGCGCGAGGGTTCAAATCCCTCCTTCTCCGTTTCAAAACTTCTTGGATAGAAAGTTTTGAAAAAAGTTAAAAAAGTTCTTGACAAATAGTTGAGAATGAGATAAAATAAACGAGCTGTCGCAAGATGGTAAGTGAAGAACCTTGATAACTAAACAGTGAAACACATACGATTCTCGAAAATTCTTTAAGAATC